>DCTD01000095.1:2971-9751 GCA_002335355.1 Patescibacteria group bacterium UBA1449 | reverse complement strand
CGTTAAAGATGACATAACAGTCCGCGTTTTCCATGAGCGTGTACATCCGTTCAATATAGTTTCGAGTTTTAATCTCCTTATCAGTTCTATTTTTAACATACCTGCCCTCAAACCCAAGTGCATTTTGGGGGTCAAACGTAACTGAAACGGTGTGTCCACCTCCGGCAGTAGCTCCCATAGTAGCAGCCAGCATAACTCCCGGACCGCCTCCATTCACAATTATGTAGCCCTTTTNNACTTTAAAAAGGGGGGACTGAGCTTGAGCTTCGGCTCCACCGAAAACTGCGATGTTTTTAATCAAGGACATAGGCAGGTAGGAAGTGCAAAAGTCAAAACTTAAAAGTCAAAAGGGATAATGTCTTCTCTTTATTACGTGAACACCACAACAATTTTGAATTTTACACTCAGTTTTTTAAACTTCTAACCTATTTAGCATAGCACAAAAATGAGGCGAAAGCTTGCGCTCCCGCCTCATAAATAAACGTTGTACAACGTACGTGTTACGGTTATTGAACAGAATGCTCTCCCTGTAAGACTACTTCTCTCATCTCAGGTCGACCTTCAGTCTGTCTGGTAACAACTACTTGTGTGTAGCTGCTTCTATCTTCCTTAGAGGAATAATAGAGCTCACCACTACCACCGTTCATTTCAATCCGACCGATGGAAACAGCGTTGCCTTCTTGACTCTGAAGTTCAACTTCGTAGAAGTACCCTTTTTGTAACGATTCTAAACCTTGGACAGTAACTTTTTGGTAGTAAGTACCATTGTCTACTGCTCTTACCGAAGTTCCAGTCCCTGTCTCGTTTTCAACAGCAGTAAGTAGCACAGGAGCTGCTCCAGCTACTTTTTCTTCTATTTCTGCCTTTCTCGCTTGGGCCTCTTCAGGGCTGAGTTCCTGAACAGTATCTCCAATCCGCTTAGCTACAGTACCGTCTTCTTGAGTAATAATTTCTTCAACTGGAGGAATAGTTTCACCAAGGTTTTCAGGGGTACGATTCCGATTCCACAGATAACTACCCAATAACACTAACACGATTGCACCTATAATTAACCATTGTTTCATGGGTAGGAATCACCCCCTTCCACGTTTGAATAGCTTGTTAAACACTTCCGACAAAAAAACCTGCACAAAGCATCTGGAATACTATTCCAGGATAGTGGGCAGGCAATCACCTATAGCTTAACGAATAGTGCTACTCTCTGTCAATGCTTAATTTGGGTTATTTTCGTTCGACTGTTAACCAAACTTTTTTTTGCTCGTTTTTCTGTATAATGTTGTCATGCATCACTTACTCTTATCCTTACTCTTCGGTTTGTTGTTTACTGCCTGTACAATCGTTTCTCCAACAACCACAACCACCAATTGGTTAAAAGCCCTCCAAAACCAGTACTATGATACTGCTGTTGATTATATGGTGGTTACTGATAACAACCAACTACGATCACTAACACAAACTGAAAAAAACACATTTATTAGTGAATATGAAAAACAGTACGGCATGATTACAGGATTTTCTGTTGATAACCAAATCCCTTTAAACGAAGAAACACTTAATCCACTCGGAGCTCAACAAGGGTACGAAGTTTACTTTACTCTGGGTTCAGAAAAAGCCGGAAAAACCCAGGAAAGACGGTTTGTTATCATGGTTACTGGTGAATGGAAAATTGTCTACCAACAGATTTAATACCTAAGTTCTTCCATTTTTTTGGACAAAACCTCGCAACTGCTCCACACTGGTCGCGTCCTGGACATCTTTATCATCCCGAAAACGAATAAACCGGGGAAATCTAAGCGACATTCCCGTTGTATACAGCGGTGATTTGGAGATGGAATCAGCTCTAATTTCAATTATGATTTTTGGCTGTACCCAGACATCAGGAATGAGCGCTTTATCAACCACATAGTCTTTAGGTTTCTCTTTGACAGCAATTTCTTGACAGCGCTTGAGCATTTCTTTTATGTCATCTTCAGAAAACCCTGAACCAACTCTAGACAGTGAAACAATCTTTCCCTCATGCGGTAAACCAACTAAGACTCTTCCCAAACCAAACTGGGCCCATTTGCCCTGACCTTTAAAGTACCCCATCACGACTGCATCAACCGTATCCGCAAGTTCTGATTGCATACCGACTTTATACTTTACCCAAGTATGATCCCGGGCACCGGCCTTGTAGATTGCTTGTGGTTTTTTTGCCATTAAGCCCTCCAAACCTTTCTCTGCCATCGTCCTGAAAAAATGATTAAACTCATCTATTGTAGTAACGGTTAGCTGTGGAGCCAAGATAAGGGGTTCAGCATGCTGTAACACCTGTTCAAGCTGGGTTCTACGCTGAGTAAACGGTTGTGACAAGAGTGATTGGCCATCAAGAAAGAGAATGTCAAAAACAAACGCTTNNTCGTGTTTACGTTTACGTTTTACTGTTTCCTGAAAGTCTAAAAGGTCGCCAGTGTTGGGATCAACAGCAATGGCCTCCCCATCAAGAACTACTGTTTCAACGGGTAGTTTCTGAGCAGCTGCAACCAGTTCAGGAAACATATCGGTGATGTTATCCAAGTTTCTTGAGTAAATTTGGACAAACGGTTTATTCTCACTTTCAAAAAGGCCTAACCCTGTAACTTCCTGTGTTGGCATTGATCTGGTTTTATCAACATGGATCTGTACCCGAAAACCATCGTATTTAGGTTCAACCGCAATTGAACCTTTCATTTTTTCAAAGACTTCAGAAGGATCAGCTACTGGTGTCGCTCGAGCAGGCCTGATTGGTGTCCCTGGTTCTGGAGAAATGGCTTTTATTGCATCAATTCCACCGGTTTTAAACACCCGGGCTATCTGGCCAATGTCAGCTCTAACATTGAACGCATGCTCAAGGTGTGGTCGCAGTGATTTATCTTGACACGCCATCCAGCTTAAACCATCCAGAATAGTCATATCAGAAAACCCTAACCGTAGTTTACCAAGGGGAATTCTGACTATGTATTTTGCTGACAGGATATCTACCGATTTAAGCAGTGTCACCATCCGCAGTACTTTCCGTTCCTGACTTCCCAAGCCTGATTCTTGAGCAATAGCTAATAAAGCTTCATATACTTGGGCTACCGTAAGTTTTTTATCTGTTAAACACTGCACCTTTTTTGACGCAAACTGTTGCATTGTTTCCCCCAAATCTCCCGTTTGTTTATAGTTTGCGTTTACATCTTCTAAAGAGTTTTCAGTCACCTGAGCAACAACTCGTGCCATCATCTTTTCAGCTAACTGCAAATCAATGCCCACAAACTTCGGAGCCAGCATACCTAGAGACAGGTAACAGACCTGCCCAATATCTTCGTGTGAAGCCTGAGTAAACACGGCAGCCAGTTCCCTGGTTATTGCCAGACGGGATTGTAGACGCTCAATGGTTTGTAAATGTTGTGAGAGTGTTGAAAAAAGCACAATAAGTCTTATTATAAACTTGTAATCTAGCGTAGTTTAAGAGAGTAATATGACCCTTTCGTTCGACCAACTTTGGCAACTAAATCCTTATCCATGAGACCCTTAAGATCGCGTAAGATGGTGTCCTCGGAAATCATTGGTAGCAGGTGTACTGCATCTTTCATATACATGGCTTCGTGTTCACGTAAAAATTCGACAATTTTAATCTGCCGGTCTGAAAGAGATATCTGTTGCCCTAGTCTGTTAAGCATCCGTTCATCAAGTGATAACTCCCGGACTTTCTCTTTGACACTTTCCAATTCTTGGGCTAATCCAAACGTGAAGTACTCCAACCACTGAGTTAAGTCCCCGGTTATGGAAACACTTTGAAGCGCCTGGTAGTATTCAGCTGGGCTTTTATCATATTGTTCTTCTAACGAGAAAAAACGTTTAATGTCATACCCTTCTCTGAATAAAACCAATGTTGCCATTGCCCGAGATACTCTGCCATTACCATCGATAAACGGGTGAATTCTGACCAGTTCATAGTGAGTGATGCCAGCCCGCAAGACTGGATGGATTTCTTTGCTGACAAATGAGTTAAGCCATTCTAAAAAATGTTCTACTTGATAAGGAACTTCAACTGGGTTAGGCGGCCGGAAAGAGACTTCTCCTGTAGCAGCATCTTTGACCACCACTCGACTGGTTCTGTAATGTCCAGCTTTATCAGGTTCCAAGATTTTATCAACCGTCAAGCGGTGGATTTCTTTTATTTCCTCTTCAGTATACCGGGTAAACCGTTGAGTCGTTGCCCGCAAGGTGTCAACGTATTCCAAAACTTTCCGGTAATTCAAAATCTCCTGAATATCCCGGTCTCGAGCTACCACCCCAACATTGCTGGCAACTATCCGAGCTGGTTTGTCATCCAGCTCTTCGGCTTGTTCAAATATGAGTTTTGCCTGACCAAAAGAGAGATCATTCCCCTCAAGATGAGTCCCGTAGTGAACTGACCTGATGGCTGCATCCTCTTGAAATGTCTTTTCCCAGGCTGGGATGAGTGGAGCACTATCGATCACTCCTTTAGACGCTTCAATCTTACCAACGGTAAACAACAGTTTATTGGTAATCGTAAACTTTGGCTCAAACATAAAAAATTCAGAAATCAAAGTAATATCTAACTTAACTGAAAGGCAGAATGTTTCTTCTTTACTAGCATTTTGGCATGATGTGCGGAAATAATCAAGAGTAATTATTGTTATTTAGTGCGGTAATTCCCGCCAGAGTGTCTGTGGTACCTGAATTGCTAACTCATCAGCATTAAAATAGGGACCAACTTTTTTATAAAGTTCATCTCCTGCTAAGCCATTGATGTAGGTACCCACTGCTGCAGCAGTAAAAGATTGGTTGGTGCACGCTAAAGCTGCAATTAACCCAGCTAATACATCCCCGGTACCACCTTTTGTCATTCCCTCGTTACCAGTCTGGTTAACTACAACTTCTTGAGGACCAGCAATAATATCCTCAACTCCTTTTAGGACAATAATAATGTCATAGTCACTCGCTTTGGTTTTAACCAGTTTTATTTGCTCCTGCCATGAGTATTGGTTTAAGGTTACCCCAAATAACCGATCAAATTCCCCCCGATGTGGAGTGATAATTGGTAGTTTGACAGACCTAAGATCTGCAACCGTAATGGCTTGGAGAGCACCAGCATCAATCACCCACTGTTTTTGAGGAAACTGACGCAATAAACTGAGGACTCTTTGTCGAGTCTGTTGGCCACTCTCACCCGTACCTGTGTATTCAGCCGTTCCTCTAACCATCCCCGGTCCAATTAGGACACAATCAGCTTGCTTGATATAGTCGGTCTCTTTTCCCTCAGGCACACCAATAAAGGCATATAAGTCACGCTTTAAGGCTTTGGTCAGCTCCACATTATCGGTAACTGAAGCGTAATAGACCATATCAACAATACAAGAAGCCACTTTAAGCGCCCATAGTGATGCCCCATGGAAGAGATGAGAACCACCAATAATCATCAACTTCCCGTTTTCGCCTTTATGTGAGTTTTTTGCTGGCCGTTTAAGAGAGGTCAAGAATTGGGACGTANNAGATTTCATAAACATTAGCTTAATTCTATCACTTGAACCTGTTTGGGGTCTTTTAAACTAATGAAAGTATTGTCGGTAGTCGTTAAAAAGGTTTGTTGACTTGTCATAACTTTGGCAATCACCTGCCGATGACTGTTATCAAGTTCTGAAAAAATATCATCCAACAACAGTACCGGCCGTTCTCCTGTTTTTTGCTGCATAAACTCCAGTTCTCCCAGTTTCATGGCTAAAACTGCCATTCGCTGTTCTCCTCGTGAACCATAGAGTTCTAAGTCTTTGGTTTCTTGAATATTTGTTGCAGTGCTTTGATAAAGAATGAAGTTATCCCGATGCGGACCAACGAGTGTCGTTTTTGAGGCAATCTCTGCTTCCTGATGACTGTATAGCCGTTCTTCTGAAATGACACTCGGCAAATATTCGAAAACATAGCGGGGAATAGCTCCCTGTTCCTGTAGGGAGGGAATCATTATTGTCTCCTTAAATGAGTATGAAGTACAGTAGTTTGTCAAAAATTCGAGATAGGCAGCCCGTTTTTTCCGAATCACCTCACCGTTCTTCACCAATAACCGGTTCCAGAACTCGAGTTGGCTTGTCTTGGCTCTACTATCCGCAATTAAGGCTAGAAGCTTGTTTCGCTGCCGTAAACCTTTTTCATATGCAAGCAAACTCTGGACATACTCCCAATCCGTTTGGGTTAACACAAAGTCCAAGTAATTCCGCCGCTTCCCCGGACTCCCGATTATCAACTCTATATCCTGTGGTTCAAACAGGACAACTCTCAGTGTGCCTAAAAAATCCTTGCGCCGTTTACCAACACCGTTTAACAAAAACCGTTTCTTGGCTACCCGTTTTCCCTGCCACCAGCCTCTAGTAAGAACGACTTCGAGCGTATCTTCTTCAATGGTAGCTTTAACCCGACCAAAGTCTTCCCCAAAAGCAATCATATCTTCATCTTTATGAGCTCTAAAGCTTTTACCAACTGCCAGCAACGTTAAAGCCTCCAAAAGATTCGTTTTGCCGATTGCGTTAGGTCCAACAAAAGCGACAATCTCGTGGGTAAACGAGAATGTACGTTCGTGGTATAACCGGAAGTTTTGAAGCTGAAGAGAAGTAATTTTCATGTTTAATTACTGCTGGCACATGGGGCAGTAATATGTTCCCCGCCCTCCTAGTTTAATCTTTTCAACCTTTGTCCCGCATTTTGGACAGACTTCACCACTTTTTTTATAGACTAAAAAGTGTTTTTGGTAGCTGCCTT
>DCTD01000095.1:0-2931 GCA_002335355.1 Patescibacteria group bacterium UBA1449 | reverse complement strand
AGCTGGACGACGGGGATCAATCCCGGCATCAAACAAGGCATCATTGGCATAGATGTTGCCAACACCGGCCAGTTTTGACTGATCCATAAGGACTATTTTTACTGGTCGGCTGGTTGATGACAGAATTGTCTTAAGCGTTTGAGGAGTAAACGCTGGTGTTAAGGGTTCTAAGATAGTAAAACCGCGTAACTCTGTCTCAAAGTCTGTTTGGGTAGTAACCACTTTTATCCAGCCAAACACTCGCATGTCATTAAAAAACAGATGGCTGTTGTCCGTAAACACCAACTCAACTCGTGTATGTTTACTGGGCAGTTCATTGACCCAATCCAAGGTGGGATGACCACCAACAATCCGTTTTTTACTATCACAGTAGATCAGTTGTCCAGTCATTTTTAGATGAATCAGCAGTTTTGGAAAACCCGAGCTAAGTTCAATAATGATCACTTTAGCCCGACGGGTAACGCTCTTGATTTCTTTGCCATACACCACACTAGGATCACCCTGAAAGCTCTTAGCTTTAAGAATATGAACTTTTGCAATGGTTTTGCCAATAATGACTTGGTTAAGTTGTCTAACTAAGGTTTCGACTTCAGGTAATTCAGGCATAGTGCGTTTAGTATATTATAATAAGTACCGTTCTATGAGCCCACGAAATTACCGTACCAGATCTTTTTTCTCACTTCAGAACATTCTCAAACGAATAGTAATTGGTGTCTATACTCGAATGATTGTTAGAAAAAGACAGGAAGTGATGTTCTGGGTTTTGTACTCTTTCTTAATCACGTTTATCTTAGCACGTGCTACGGTTTACTTATTCCCCAACTTCTTTATTCCCATTGTTGATGAGATCCATATTCACCATTATGCATATGGCTTTATTATCCTAAGCATTGTTGGCTTAGCAGCGCTTAAAGACCTACATCATAAAAAACCTCGTTTTATCGCTTCCTGCTATGGATTAGGTTTAGGACTTGCTTTAGATGAGTTTGGCATGTGGATTTACTTAAGTGATGATTATTGGATGCGAAGGTCGTATGATGCCATTATTATTGTTACAGGTTTTCTCTTTTCATTTCTTTACTTCGGTAGGTTTTGGAATGCACTACTTCAAAGAATCCAACAGCTGTATATAAAAAGATTTCGAAGAAATCTATCGGCAAAAGAAGTTAACTAATCAACCCACTAATCCCTGTTTATTCGTTTAAAAATAACAATCCTCAGCTATAAACTAGTTGAGGATTGTCTTTGTGTTTAAAGCGAATGTCTTATGCTTTCTTCAAAACTGGCATGCCAGTTCTCTCAGTTTCAACGACTTTGTAGCCAGCTGGAACTGCATCTAAAGCATTTGGACGGACATCACGGGCAAAGAAATAAATTCTTTGTTGTCTGCCACCACGAAGGGTAACATCCCGGTAGTGTAAATAATACTCTACACCTTTAGAATTGGTAAATTTGTAAGCCATGAATAATTCACCTCCTTTAAGGATTTAAGAGGACAGAACGCTATTTTTTTAAAACCTCTGTTGTACTCTGTTAACAGAGGAACTGACCTCATACTAGAGGAAACCGCCTGTTCTTGTCAAGAAGAAGATTATAATTGGATATAGTCAATAATATGTAAATATGTATTATTGATTGTTATTACTGTAAATATGTGATGTGCTTATTTTAGAGGCCACACGTATTCTCCACTCTTTTTGTCAATTAACGTTATCGCATTCGTGGGGCATGACTGAGCTGCGAGCAGTATCAATTCTGCATCATCACCGTTTTCATCAGTGACTTGAGCTACATTCCGATTATTTAAGGAAAAAGTGTTCATTGCCACACTTATACATGAAGCTGCTGCAATACATTTTGATTCATCAATGATTATGGTGTATCTGCTACTTATTTTAGACATATTACAGTAATAATAATTTCAATTTTTATTGTATTTGTGGAAAATTAATCCCAATTGATTTATGGACATCTATTGCAACATCACTCCATTGTCTTGAAAAAGGTCCGATACCGTCTTTCCAGGTATATACACCATCTTGCCTTCGATATAATAATCCCCGATTCTTTGCTAGTTCTAACAT
Organism: Patescibacteria group bacterium UBA1449; assembly: GCA_002335355.1. Classification (GTDB taxonomy): domain Bacteria; phylum Patescibacteriota; class Microgenomatia; order UBA1400; family UBA1449; genus UBA1449. The sequence continues at coordinate 847 of DCTD01000095.1, read as the reverse complement.
TTTATTGTTGGCTCCCAAGATTCTTAAATCTGTTGAAGTAAGTTGATTTTGTTCTTTCAGTAATGCTAGATCTGGTGTTATATGCCAATACCCTGCAAAATCAATAGCTATACCAATATTATTAAACCTATTTGATACGAAAGGAACTGAGATTCCAGGACTATCTGCGAACTGAGCGGTAGTAAACAATATTTCATCAATATCTTTTTCGTTGTCAATTTCTGATTGTATAAAGTACTTATCCTTTACATCTTCAAGTAATAGTCTTTTCGCTTCTTCAAAATAAAATATGTGAGAAGCCTCTTTTGTAATCATTAACCTAAAAACCCATGGTGAAGCTGGAGGATATTGTCTTGGTGCTAATTGGCTATTAAGCTGAATACTTATACTGACTATTTCATTTTCAAGCCCTGTCAGAGAAATACTTGTTTGTGAACTATCTTTACTTGTAAGCGTAATAGGTTCAGTCGTGAGAACGCTGCCAATGTTTCCAAATTGAGCTACCGTAGAGCCAAGATTAGTAAAACGTATTGGTAAGGATTGTTGTTGTTTTTCAAGAAACTTTGTATAGGAACCAAGGCTCCCAGGTTTTTTTTGGTCAGCTAATAGCATTTTCCCAACTCGGGAAACACTCGGGTACCTTGAGAGTTGTGAAAGTTCTTGTGCGATTTGTCTGACATGTCCTTTTGGAATTTCCCTTTCTGAGTACTGCTCCCACCCTTTATATAATGAATCAGTGTCGACACTCTCATTTTGATTACCACGCTCACCAAAAAAATGACCTCCCACTGCAAGTACTCCAAAAACTCCAGCGCCAATTTTTAACAAATCTCTTCTTGAGAGTGTA
>DCTD01000113.1 GCA_002335355.1 Patescibacteria group bacterium UBA1449 | reverse complement strand
GCAGCAACAAATCCGCTTGCAGGGTCACCCACAGGTTGAGGTGCGTTTGGGTCTGATGAAAACTGCGGAGGTGGTGGTGTAAACTGTGAGTTCTCAGGCTCAGCAGCCACTGGTTGCGGAGTAAATGTTTCTTGAGAAGTTTGCGTTTGATACTCTCCTAACTGTGGTTCTGGGCTTGGCATATCGGAAACAGCTTCAGGTATTGATATTTCTGATCCTACAATTGCATCAGTCCCTTGGGGTTGAGGTATTAAAACCGACTGACCTAAGTCTCCTGAAACAAAAGGTTGAGTAGGTGTATCCTCTGATGTTTGAAGAGGAGGTTGGTTAAATGTCTCAGAGACTCCATCTTGGGAAAAAGAGGGAGGGGTAAACCCGTTATCAGTAAATGACCCTGTTTGCAACGTATCAGTAGTTGTAGGAGCTTGAGCTGAAGTATTAGCTTCAAGCGGTTGAGTTGGTGGAGTAATACCAGTGTCAGTAAACTGGAGTGGTGTAGATTGGGTGTCAGCTAACGGCTGGACTGTTTGATCTGAAATGGTATCCAGTTGAGCTGTTGGTATTTGATAACCACTCAAATCAAATTGAGATGTCTGGCCTGCTTGATCAAGGTTTATGTTCCCATTTGGACTTTGGTCTACTATTGAAGATGATGGTGTTTCCTCGTCATTAAAAGCTGGATGTGAGAAAGTAGTGTTTAACTCATCTAAACCCATGTCCTCAGAATGACTATCACTACTTTTTGACTTATTTTCTTGAGGAATGTCGTCCATAACCCACGCCGGTGGTTTTAGGTCACTTGAAGATGGAGAGGGAGTACCGGATGAAAGACCAGATGATACGCTTAAATCATTGGAATTGGCAGTAGGATCTAACTTGGCAGCCATAGAATCAAAAAGCAGGGTTTACCAGATGCTTATATATACAATACAATGATACTATTCTATTGAGCAAGAGTCTAATATGTATCACTACACTTTTTTTATCTCATGGACACACTTCTTTCCAAACTAAGACACCAACCTCATCTTGTTAAAACCGGAATAATTATTGTCATTATTAGCTTACTACCTTTGGATATTCTCTTTATTTATTCCATAAAAAATATAAATAAAATATTCCCTAACATTTATGTCAATCAGATTGATCTGGGAGGAAAAACAAAGCAGGAAGCAACAAATTTACTCATCCAAGCGATGGAAGTCCGACCCGTAGCAATTCAGTTGGTTGGCCCAAACCGTATCTATTCGCTTACTGAAGCAGAGCTCAACGTAGAATATGATATTAACAAAACGATTTCAACAGCCTACCAGGTTGGTCGCAACCAACAATTCACCACTAATGTAAATGAGCAGTTCAGTTTATTAAAACACCCACAGACTATTCCACTATCAGTGACTTTAGATAAGGTAAAACTTGATGAGTTTGTAGCTTCACTGGCTGCAGAACTTGAAGAGCCAGTCATTCCACCCACGATCACGATAGTAAACCACTTGTACGGAAAAACGGCTTCAGTTTCTGCAGGGAAAACTGGACAAGAATTAGATATTCCTACAACCAAGTACCGAATCACTCACGCTTTTGCATCTCAAAACTATGAGTCAGTGCCCCTCCCAATAACTCAAATAAACAAACCAGTATCTTCCCAACAAGTGGCAACAGTTGAAGCAATTGCCAACCAGATACTTGGTAAAACTTTAGTGTTACAGCAGGATACCAACGAGTGGCGTTTAGAAGATGAAGAACTGATAAACTTCTTATCTGTATACGATGAGTTTGATCATGAAAAGATTGCTTCCTGGACTGCTGAACTAGCTAAGGTAGTTGACCGCGACCCTCAAAACGCATTATTTCAGTTTNNTTGATGGTAATCGGGTAAGTGAGTTTCAGCCTGGCAAACCAGGCTTTAAGCTTGATGTTGAACAAACCGTTAATGCTATTGAAGATGGGATTAAAACTTTGACTGCTCTAGACAAAACCAGTCACACCATTACCCTCCAAGTAACTGTCACTCAACCTGAGGTCACAACTGATAAAGTCAATAACTTAGGCATAAAAGAGTTGATTGGTAAGGGTGAATCATGGTTTTCCCATTCCATCCCGGGCAGAGTCCATAATGTTAGTTTAGCTGCCTCAAAATTTAATGGGGTTCTAGTTGCCCCGGGAGAAACCTTTTCTTTCCTTAAAACAGTTGGTGAAATTGACGCTCAGCATGGGTATAAGCCTGCGTACATTATCCAAAACGGCCGAACAGTTTTGGGAGACGGAGGTGGTGTTTGTCAGGTCTCAAGTACGCTTTTTAGAGCTGTACTTAACGCAGGACTAAACATAACTGAACGTCATGCTCATGCCTATCGAGTTTCGTATTACGAAGAAAACTATGATCCAGGAGTGGATGCTACCGTGTTTGCGCCCAGTGTTGATCTTAAGTTTATCAATGATACTCCAGCCCATATTCTCATTCAATCAATCGTTGACACTGAAAATTACTATATGAGATTTGAATTCTATGGTACGAAAGATGGCCGACAAGTGGAGATGTCCAAACCGATCATGTGGTCACAAACCCCTCCACCACCTGATGTTTACCAAGACGATCCAACTTTGTCCGTTGGAGTGGTTAAACAAGTGGATTGGAAAGCTTGGGGAGCAAAAACTTCTTTTTCTTGGAAAGTGACCAAAGACAGCCAAGTCATTCATGAAAAGACTTTTTATTCCAACTACCGCCCATGGGCTGCAGTATTTTTAAGAGGCACGAAAACAGAATAGTTATACGTATAAAGTTTTTTCCACTCCAATAGTCGAAACTTCACCATGACCTGAATAAATGAGTGTGTCTTCCGGAAAGGTAAACAGTGTATCAATCGATGCTTGTAAATCCATAACTGAACTGTATGCAAAATCAGTCCTTCCATAGCCACCGTTAGCAAAAAGTACATCACCACAGAATAAAGCTTCTTCCTTTTCTAGATAAAAACAGACTGAACCAGGAGTGTGTCCTGGTGCCTGGATAACATTTATGGTGTTGGAAGTATCACCAATAGTGTACGGTCTATCAACATCCACATAATCCACCTCTTGAGGTGGTAGGCAAATGGCTTCAGGCCCTAAAAAGTACCGTGCTGTCTCTGCCATTCTTGATAAGAGAAAAGCATCTTGTTGGTGAATAAAAAAGGGGACTTGATAATTTTCCTGTAACTCAAAAGCAGCCATAAGATGATCAAAATGTCCATGCGTTGCTAGGATCATCACCGGTTCCCAGTCTTGATGTTTAAGCGTATCCATAATGAGTGAAGCATCATCACCTGGATCGACTATGGCAGCTTGTTTATGTTCATGACTGCCAACTAGATAGCAGTTTGCTTGCATTTGTCCAACGGAAACTTGGATTATTTCCATAATTACCCCTGAAAAACTCAAGTAAAAGTGATATGATTAGGTATTAAAATTATTCCTATCGGTGATGCTAGATAAAACCTATAACCATCTTACTACAGAATCACAAATCTACCAGAAGTGGGAGAATAACGGCTATTTTAGTCCTCTAATTGATAAGACTAAAGAACCGTTCACCATTATCATGCCCCCACCCAATGCTAATGGTGCCCTTCACATCGGGCATGCAATGTTTATTACGCTTGAAGATTTGATGACCCGGTTCCATCGAATGTTGGGAGATCCTTCACTGCTGTTGCCCGGCGCTGATCACGCAGGTATTTTAACCCAAGTTGTTTTTGAACGGGAGTTAAAGAAAAAAGGTATTTCCCGTTATGATTTAGGCAGAGACGAGTTTGTAAAACAGTGCATGGAGTTTACCCAAAACAACATGCAGACCATGTTTGAACAGTTTAAGAGTCTGGGAACCTCTGCTGACTGGAGACGCCGAAAATTTACCCTTGATCCAGAAATATCAAAACAAGTTATCGAGACCTTTGTTGCGTTATACAACGATAACCTCATTTACCGGTCTGAGCGATTAATTAACTGGTGCCCCCGCTGTGCTACTGCCTTATCTGACCTAGAAATTGAACATGAAGAAGTGACTGGCAAACTCTATTACATCAAGTACCCATATAAAGACAGTCCCTCACAATTCCTTACGGTGGCTACAACCCGGCCAGAAACGATGTTGGGAGATACTGCTGTTGCAGTAAATCCTAAGGATAAACGGTTTAAGGATACAGTCGGAAAAACTGTCATCCTGCCGCTTATTAACAGAGAAATACCAGTTATTGCTGACGAAATGGTTGATCCTGAATTTGGCACGGGAGCTGTGAAAATTACACCAGCGCATGACCCGAATGATTTTGAGACAGCCCAACGGCACAGTCTGCCGTCAATCCAAGTTATAGATTTTCGAAACAAAATGACTAGCGAGGCTGGGAAATTCGCCGGGCTTAAAGCCTTGGAAGCCCGGGAAGCAGTCATTGCTGAACTGGATAATCAACAGCTGATTGAAAAGATTGAAACATTAACTCACCAGGTTGGTCATTGTGAACGCTGTAAAAGTGTCCTTGAACCGCAGATTTCTTTACAGTGGTTTGTTGACATTAAACCGCTTGCCAAACCAGCTTTGGAAGCCGTTGAAAAACATGAGATTAAGATCGTTCCCCAACCGTTTTCCAAGATATACCGCAACTGGATGAACAATATCCGTGACTGGTGTATTAGTCGCCAGCTTTGGTGGGGTCACCGGATTCCCGTTTACTATTGTGGTTTAGAGGGACTTTCCCAGCTGCAAAAACTCATGAATCCTAATCTGGTTGAAGAGCATCAAAGCACCAAGGGATGCGACAAGATTATTGTGGCTGCAGAAAAACCGGATAAGTGTCCCTACTGTGGCAACCCTGACCTCATTCAGGATCCTGATACCCTTGATACCTGGTTTTCGTCTGGTCAATGGCCCTACACAACTCTAGGATACCCAAACAGCGAGGATTATAAGTATTTCTATCCAACCTCAGTTATGGAGACTGGGTATGAAATACTTTTTTTCTGGGTAGCACGGATGATCATGTTTGGATTGTACCGGACCAAACAAGTGCCATTTAAAACCGTTTACCTCCATGGGCTTGTGCGGGATGCGTTTGGTCAAAAGATGAGTAAATCTAAAGGTAACGTAATTAATCCCTTAGACATTACCCAGAAGTTTGGAGCAGATGCTTTGAGAATGGCGCTTGTTGTAGGAGCAACTCCTGGAAATGATGTTTCCTTGGGAGAAGCTAAGATTAAGGGTTACCGGAATTTTTCCAATAAACTCTGGAACATTGCGCGGTTTATTCTTATGAATGCTGAGAATAAAACAATTTCAGAATATTCTGACTCTTTACCCGGACTTACAGACCAGGATAAAGCATTTATCCAACTACTAAACGCCTTGGTAAAACAAACTACCCAAAACCTGACAAAATATCGCTTCTCGCTTGCAGGAGAGTCTTTGTATGCCTTTGTTTGGCATGAACTTGCAGATAAGTACCTTGAAGAAAGTAAGGAGCGTTTACGGACCGGAGATGAAGCTGTATTAGCAGTGTTGGTGTACACTTTGAAAACCTGTCTGAAATTGCTACATCCTTTTATGCCGTTTGTGACTGAAGCTATCTGGCAAGAACTACCGAACCGAAAAGAACCTGACTTAATTGTCGCTTCCTGGCCGAAGTAGCCAGATTACCGTACAGACATTATGTTTCGATTTCATATATCTTTTTCCGTTGGATTTCTCCGGAAATTAATTCCACAGCTGATTTTTTAACCGCAAAGTACTCAGCTAGAAGCTCAATGACACGCTCGTTGGCTTTGCCTTTTTCAGCAGCTACAGTCGTTTTGACTTTATATACACCAGAGTTTATTTCCTCAACTACGTTCCGGCTAGCTTTAGGAATAACAGTAACACTGATTCTCATGACTAATGAGAATACTTACTCGTTTTTTTAATGTCTCTTTTTATCTTGCCAAAATAAGCAAACATATCAGCAAAGTCTTTGCGCATTGTTTCATCATCGAGCTGATGTTTTTTACTGATCTTCCAGGCTTGGTCCAGTAAACATGAAGCACTATCAATAGCTGCTAACATATCAAAAAGGATACGCTGTTGGTTTTGATTATGGTTGACCGTCAGCTTTTTCCGAGTCGTTTTCAGTAAATGAGTCACTTCTGCTGCAGCTTGTACTTTCGATTTATTCATAGTTTCTCCTTGCAGGTTTATCATACCATTCCACGTCAATGCCTTTTTATACTGATATGTGGGCTTAGTTTTAACTCAAATACCAAAAGTCCCCCTGTTTATAATAACAAGGGGACTTGACTGTTAGAGTAAATAAACTAATTACTTAACGCTCTTTTTTAAAGACTTAGAGACTAAGAAACGAACAGCCCGGTGACCTTTAATCACTAAGTCACTCCCGGTTTGAGGATTGCGGCCTTTCTTGTCTTTGACTTTGGTGACTTTAAATGTTCCAAAACCGGAAACAACTACCTTTTCACCTTTTTGCAGTTTGCGGATAATTTCGTTTAAGAAAGCATCGACAGCTTCGCGTGCAGCTTTTTTAGTCAAGTTAGCTTGTTTAGCAACAACCTCAACGATTTGGGATTTTGTCATAGAGTCCTCGTGTATCAATAAATAAAGAAACTTCTTTCTTATACTTAAGATACCTCAAGATAAATGGTAATTAATCAGATCAGCCAAGCACAAAGCTTGAATAAGACAGTAAGAATATACAATTTCATCTCAAAGAATGCAAGAGGAAATTGTAAATTTTTGTCACTACTGAGCCCTTTATTGGCAGCTTTAGTTAGCTACCTCTGAACGCCGAATTTCTCTGATAACGGTTACTTTAACAGAGCCGGGGTACGTTAATTCTTTTTTGATCTTATCGCGCACATCAACAGCTAGTTTATAGCTGGCAGCGTCATCTCTTGCTTCAGGATCAACGATGACTCTAACCTCACGGCCAGCTTGAATGGCAAAGGCTTCTTTCACCCCATCAAAGGCTTTGGCCGCTTCTTCCAGTTCGTGCATCCGTTTCACATACCCCTCATAGTCTTCATATCGAGCTCCTGGACGAGCACCAGAGATAGCATCGGCCACATAAACTAGCATTGATTCAACCGATGAAAATTCTTCATCTTCGTGATGTTGGGCCACAGTATCGATAACGGCTTGAGGGATGTTATGTTTCTTAAGAAACTCAACTTCAACTTGAACATGAGTACCCTCTTCGTCAGTAATTACTTTACCGATATCATGAAGTAAACACCCAAGCCGGACAATGTTCACATTTGCTCCAGTTTCCTGTGCTAAGGCAATACCGATCTTGGTCTCTTCCAGAGTATGGCTAATCATGTTCTGCCCATACGAGTACCGGTACTTAAATCTGCCCAACATTTCAATAATTGGTTGGGGTAAGTTATAGACTTTGACCCGATGACAGAGATCTTCTCCAGCCTTATACATAATCCGTTCAATATCCCGTTTAGTTCTGGTAACCACCTCTTCAATTCTGGCAGGCTGAATCCGGCCATCACGAATCAAGGTTTCCAACGAAACCCGGGCAATTTCCCGTCGGACAGGATCAAAACAGGAAAGACGGATAACTCCCTCCTCATCAAGATCAACATCTACTCCGGTAATTTGTTCAAAGTTTCGGATATTTCGTCCCTCACGACCGATTACCCTACCTTTAATTTCTTCGTCTTCAATCTTGACAACTGAAACAGTGTACTCGGCAACATAATCGGTAGCTCCATGACGCATGGTATCAACCAAGATTTCCCGGGCTTTGACCTCTGATTTTTCCCGAGCTTCGTCCTCAGCTTCTTTAATAAGTCGGCCAACTTCATTTTTCAGTTTCTTTTCTGTAGCTTCAAGAATTAGAGTTCGGGCTTCTTCACGGGTTAGTGAGGCAACCCTTTCTAATTTTTCAACCTGTTCCAGTTTAATCTTTTCGACTTCAGCAAACTTACTTTCCAGTTGCTGCTGTAGTTTTTCCTGAGTCCGCTCCCGTTCTTCTAACCTACCCAATTTGCGGTCAACTTCAGCTTGCGTTTGATACAGGTTTTGCTGTAAGGATTCAACTTCCTTTCGACGAGCCTGAATCTCTTCTTCAACCTTTTGTCTAATCTTAAAGGCTTCGTCTTTAGCTTCAATAATGATTTCCCGGGCTTTTGCCTGAGCTTCTAACAAATACTGTTTGGCTAAGTGTTTATCTCTACCTGAGACCATTTTTTCCCCATCATGACTAGGTTTCTTGGGCTCAGGCATTTTCACCACTTGTTTTGATTGTGGTGGTACAACGACCGGCTGACCATTGCCGAATATCGCTGTTAATCTTTGTAAAAACGACATATTCATTCTTCTTGCTAAAGCCGATGTCAGCTGGTTACCCATTAGACATGTGCGTCATAAGAAGCAATGCATAATATTCATAACAGTTACTCACTTTGTCTTTTGTACTGATCATCGCCGTTACAGCTAAGATCATGAGCCGTAGTATTCTGCTCTAAACAAAGACAGAGTAATCAATGTACTAAAAGAAACAGGAAAGATAACCCAACCTACACGGTGGGCGTTAAAAAGAGGGTTTGTCGCGTACTAGGAAATAACGCCAATAGTGCTAAATGATAAGATACATTCATATTGTCACCAAGACCTCTAATAATTCCATGTTTCTTTAGTGCGTTAATTGTACTGCTTAGAAATAAATTCGTCAATTTGAGGCTTAATCTCATCCCAGGTAAAACCTTTTGATAACAAACGTCGGTATAGTACTTCTTTTGCTTTATTTTTATCATAACCACGGTGTTTTATAGACCTCCAGGCTTTTTGAAGTACTTTTTCAATCAGTTCTTGGTTCTTTTTTGGAGTTAAGACAGATGAAGTCTCAAAAACTTGCTCAAGCACTTTTTTATCAATACCTTTCTTCCGTAACTCTGCAGAAAGAGCGTACTTACCTCGGGGCTTAAATGCTACTCGTTGTTCAATCCACCAGCAAGCAAATTGTTCATCGTTTAAAAACTGATTTTTTTCTAGTTTTTCAATGATTTGTTTAATTAAAGTATCAGTGTTTTCAAAAACTTTACTTAATTGAACTAGATATGAAGACCCCAGATACTTATCTTTTAATATATACAGCCGTTGCCTAAGATACTGTCTAACTTCTTGTATTGAACGAGGTCGGGCTGCAATCCGCTCTAGACTTTTTTGATACAGTTCATAAGCTAGGGAGTCAGTAAGAAGTTTCTCAATCTGGGGCAGTGTTAGCTCCTGATTAGTATGGAGGTTTGCCTTTAGAGCTATCTCTGTTGATAACCCAAAGGCAAACACTCCATCAATAAAGACTGAAACTCGATTAACATTCTTCTGAAACGTCAGTTGTGTGATTTTACTCTTCTCCATCACTGTTTTCACCGACCTCTACCGGTACTTCCCTACCTTTTTTAACTGCATCCCGAATTTTGGTTTCCACTTCATTCATTAACTGCTCATTTTCGTTTAAAGCTGCTTTCACCGCTTCCCGGCCTTGGCCAAGCACTTGATCGTTGTATTTAAAGAATGCTCCTGACTTCTGGATGACATCCAGTTCTACCGCAACATCGAGAAGACCAGCTGCTTTTGAGATTCCACCCTCATTCATAACATCAAACTCGGCAATCTTGAAAGGCGGTGCGACTTTGTTTTTAACCACCTTAATCCGGTGACGTGAACCAATAACGGTATCACCCTCAGTGATGTTCCCTGTCTTACGGGTATCAAGCCGGACAGAAGAGTAAAACTTCAAGGCTTGACCGCCTGGAGTAGTTTCAGGGTTACCAAACATAACCCCAATCTTCATCCGAATTTGGTTAGTAAAGATTACTAAGGTGTTACTTTTTTGGATAGCACCAGTTAGTTTGCGCATTGCCTGGGACATCAACCGAGCTTGCATACCCATGACAGCATCACCCATTTCACCTTCAATTTCTGCCCGTGGAACCAAGGCTGCTACTGAGTCAACGACGACAACATCAACCCCTCCGGAACGGATCAGCGTTTCGACAATCTCAAGTGCCTGTTCACCGGTATCCGGTTGAGATATGATTAGTTCTTCTAAGTTAACGCCAATACTTTCAGCTCTAATCGGATCTAAAGCATGTTCTGCATCAATAAATGCTGCAGTCATGCCCCGTTTTTGAGCTTCAGCAATCACGTGTAAACAGACAGTCGTTTTACCGGAAGCTTCCGGCCCGAAGATTTCAACAATTCTCCCTTTTGGTAAACCACCAACACCTAAAGCTAAGTCTGCGGCAATTGAGCCGGTGGGAATAACATCTAAATTCAGCATTCGGTTATCCTGGCCTAAAGTCATAATTGAGCCTTTTCCGTATTGTTTTTCAATCTGCTGCATGGCAATTTTTACTGCCTCCAGACGTTGCGCTTTTTGATTATCTGCTGACGGGACTACTACCATCTCTTGTGTTTGTAATTTAGGTCTAGCCATACATCCTCCTTTTATCTTTAGTTATGGGTTACTTTACAGCCTTATTCAAGCACATTTTTAAATAAGTATCAAGCATATTTCTACCTTACAATCTCATGTCATTAACTTATAAAATTAGGGTATAATAAGTGGCTGTTTGCATATAGTACCACACATTAAAAAGTGGTTCTGCTTTATAAAACGGAGAGTGGTCCAGTGGTAGGATGTGCGCATGGGGTGCGTGCGGCGAGAGTTCGATTCTCTCCTCTCCGACTCAATATTCGCTTAAAAAGCTAAGACTACTCACTCAACACCGTTAGTCTCCTCAGTAATTGTTGGTTCAAGAATGATATCTTCAACGGGAATATTTGCATCAGTGTCTGTTTCACCTAAGTCAGTTACTTGAGCGCTTTCTGAAGCACCACTATCAAAAACTAGTTCTATCTCAGTCGAAGGGGAAGCTGTTGGTGTTGGAGTCACTGTTGGCAATGGCGTTGGGACCGGCATAAACGTGGGCAAAGGCATAAGAGCTACAATTTTCTCATCAGATCGCTTCTGCCCAAGTACAAACAACACTCCAACTAACACAGCTAAGACAACAAAAAGAATGATTAAACCTGAACTGTTATTATTCATAATAAATAATTACTATAGCCCAAATATCTTTTCCTTAATNNTTAATATATTTACTATAGGTCTTTTTGTTAAATCAAATCTATTTTGTATATATCATGAGACTCATGTTTGCTTAAGTGTAACATACCTCCATGTTTATCCTGACAACGTAGTGAAAATAAAACCACTAAAGCAGTTTGTTACAATAAGGGTATGAAACCCTATGCTGTTGCCGCCCTTGGAGGCACATTTGATCATTTTCATAAAGGCCATGAGAACCTCCTGTCCTATGCTATTACGAAAGCAGACCATCTGGTAATTGGAGTTACTCAAGACAGCATGACGCTCAACAAACCATACTCTGATACTATTCAACCGTATGACGTCAGGGTGCAAACCGTAAAAGACTACCTTAAAAGTGTTAGTTGTCGATCCCATGTCAGTTTTGTGAAACTGTGGGACATTTTTGGGCCAACCTTAGTTGAAAATGACATTCAGGCCCTTATTGTCAGTCCGTTGACTGAAAAAGGAGCGGTAATTATCAATGCAGTCAGAAAAAACGTTTATGATTTGCCGAAACTCCCAATCGAAGTTTGTGAGGTAGCCACTGACTCCCGAGGTGAAGCAATTACCTCAACTCGGATAAGAGAGGGAAGTATTAACAGAGAGGGTGTTATCTATGCAACCGTGTTAAAAAGGGACTTTGAGTTGACTAACCAGCAAAAACAAGCCTTAAAAAAACCTCTGGGAAAACTCTTTCCCAACTCCCAACGCCTTGACATTATTAAACACTTAAACCCTCATACCCCAAACTTGGCAATTGGAGATGAAGTGTCCTGGTTTGTTTTTCAGCACCAGATGCCGGTTACTGTCTTTATCTTTGATTCATTGACCAAACGCCATCCGACTTACCCAGCTATTCATACATTTTTAGACCCAAACTCTGTATTAGTCAGCAATAACCCAGCCGGAACGATAACCAGAGAAGTCAGTGAAGACCTGAAAACTGCAATAGACAAGAAAATGCACATACATGTTCATGGGGAAGAGGACTTAACGGTTTTGCCAGCCATACTTCTCTTACCGCTAGGCAGTCACATCCTCTACGGACAGCCAGATCAAGGGTTAGTTGCTGTTGAAGTCACCCAGGAGAAGAAAGAGTGGTGTCGACAGTTTTTAACTACTGCTAAGACCAGTTAGTTGGTTAAACGATCTACACCATCTCGAGCTTCCTGATTTTCCGGATAGTAGATAAGAATATTTTGATATTCAGACAACGCTTTCTGGGTTCGATCTTTCTGCTCATAAAGCTGTGCTAGTTTAAGCCGGGCCGATTTATTAAGCGGCATAAAATTGAGAGCGCTCTGGTACCCAAAGATAGCTCTATCAACATCTCCCGCTTCAAGAAAAAAGTCACCTGCTTCAATCAGATCATCAACATTACGCTGCTTTCGATCAACAGATGCAAAAAGAGCATAGGTTGTCGTGTTTAAAGCAAAAGCTCCTGACAGGTCATTAGCATGTTGATAAGTAACCGGCAAGTTACTGCTTAAGATATCTGCTTGACGAATTTCTTGGTCAGTCAATGCTTTCTGTTGTTTCCCCATCCGGGCTAAGATCATCACGTTAAGCCTATGTCGTTGTGCCATAGCAGCTTTAAGTTGCTGTCGCATATGGTCAAAGGCAGCAAACTGAATTGAGGAAAGTTCTTTGGAATATTGTTGTGGAATAGTAGATATTGCGGCAGACTCACGAGTTATTTCTCCATAGCCCTCGTAAGGGACATAGGTAAAGAAACCATAATCCATCCCCAGGAGGTCGTAGTAGACCTTTTGAAAATCAACCATCATTACCGGCCGCTTGCCCTGGTTAAACGTTAAATAGTCTAAAAACAATTCTGGATTGTGTTTGTAGGCAAACCCTTTAATGTCTTGGTGTCTATTTAGATCATCTTCAACAAACCGGTACATATGCGGCACAATCACCACATCTGGTCTGATATTTTCTACTTTTTGCAGATACAGTAAGGCAAAACAAGAGACATCGCTATTACATGCAAGCAGGGTATTGGACGGAACTTCACTTAGAATGTGAGTATAAAACCGGTTAACAAAGTCAAAGTGCCGAAGTGAAACCTGGGGGTACATGGCCTGGATATGCCAGACCACAGATGCCAAAGCCCCAGTAGTAACCCCAATACGAACTAAACTCCGATTCATCTTAGCCAGTGAAGATGTGTTAAGCAGCGAGAGAAGATACATTAGTCCCAAACTAATAAATAGCGGGATACCAATGTAGCTTAAAAGGTGCTGGCGGATCTGGATTGACTGACCGGACAAATCCTGGGGCCACTCAACATAGAGAGGAATAAAGACCGTCGTAAACAGAAATAGACTGCCCAGTAAAACCTGATCTTTTCGTTTTTGTTTTATAAGATAAAAAAGGCCCAAAAAAACCAGTAAACAGGCTGGCAAACCAAAAAAGTCTTTAAACAGTCCCAAAACAACCGGCACTTTTTGTTCAATTTCTTCTAAAGATATTTCATTGAGATACATCCCTCGTTGTTTACCTGAAACAACCATGTAGCCGGAGAGTTCTTTTCTAGTAAGTTCGTTGTAGATTCCTTGCTTAGTTGATTCAAATCGCCAACTTACCGGTACCTGTCTGGAGTTTAAAGCTAAAAGTAAGCTTATATGAACTAAGAATACTGCTCCAGCTGTTAACACTACCGGAATTACATATGGTTTTAAACTTGACCGTTTTAGAAAAGCAAAAACTAATAACATAGGAAGCAGCAAGACAATGGTTTGATGATACCCAAGCGCTAAACCAACTGTAGCCGAGAGAAACAACCAATACTTTTTAAAATGTATTTCTTTTTGGGTATAAATGGTTATAACGCAGAAGATGATTAAAGCTGCAAAGAGATCATTTAAGGCATATTTTTCAGCCACAATACTATACGTCCAAAACAAAAAAGAACCGCCCAGCATGCCAACTGATACCGTACTAATCAGCCAACGTTCAAGTGGTTTTGGCAACAACGTTTTCTTAGTTTTCTCACGAAAATACGATACCAGATGCCAAACTGCAGCGTATAAAAACAGTAAAGTAAGACTGTGAAGCACAGCACTTAACAGATGAGCCTTGAAAGCAACAGTCCCTGGAATTGGTAGGTGGGTCACAAGAAACACTAGTAAACTGTACAAGGAATATCCTGGCGGATGGGCTATGCCTAAGTGGTAGCCAACGGTAATCAAGACATCTGAATCAGCGTAGGAGACATTGGTTTGCGGAGCAGTAAAAAGATAAAGACAGAAAAATGCCAGGCTGACAATTGCCCCAATCTTCCACTGTGATTGAACAATCTCCGACCAAAATTTCATTTTTCTATTTTAACAGAAGTTTTTATTGATTGTTCAGGCGTTCGGCAAGACCATCCTGCTCACCAGCCAAACTCTTGTCATCTTCAATGAGGTTTTCCTCGGCTTTAGATAGCCATTGGTTGGCTACCATTTTTTTCACAACCACCTCTGCAATCGAGATGCGTTGAGCAATAATCTGGGTAATCCTATCAACGTCTGCTTTATTCTTCTCATAATACTCACCATACGTTTTTAGCTGCTCCCATCCAGGTTGTATTTCCCGCAGCCGAACTAAAGCAGTTTTCCAGCTTTCAACCACATCAGGAGCATAATTAGGTGGCACGTAGCCAGCAATATGCTGGACAACCACTTGAGCTGGACAACCATTTAACTCCCCCTCAACCTCAGCTATCCCAATCTCCTGATACTCAGGATTTAACAGAAACTCTGTATACCCTGTTTGTTCCAACTGGTTTTCTAACAACTCAGCAGCTTCGTAGTACCCTTGAGTTTTGGCTTCCCCATAGATAATGTTCCAGTAGTCGGCATCACTCAGCGCTTGCGCCATAGTGTATCCGCTTTGAGTGGCTTCATACGAAAAGTCGTTGTATTCTAAAATCACTTTTCCCCGTAAAGCTGCCGCCGTTTCCAGTTTTTTTTGATAGACAAGGGGCTTAACTCCGGCTTCCTGGCGTTTTTGGTTCAGCAGTTCAAGATACGATTCCCGGTCAATCTTAATTTTAGTTGCATCACTTAAGTCGTTAGTGGTATCCCGCCAGCGTTTATCATAGAGCCCGGTTTGTCTGGCAAAAGGGATAACATGATCAACATCAGCCAAATCTACAAACCCAATATCATGACGGGAGTCTCCACTGCCTTTACGGTTGTCTCCCATGACAAACACTTTGTTACTGGGTACTGTTATTTGAGTGCATTCCGGTAAAAACTCTCCTCCAAAAGTTGAGTGAGGTTTAGCAGTATAGGGTTCTTTTAACGGTTCGTTATTAAGATAAACAAGGCCGTTTCTAATCTCCAGCACATCCCCCGGCATACCTATAACCCGTTTCATAAACCCACCACCACTACCATAATTTTTTTGGCTAACTGCTTGAACTTTCTCATTAGTAAAGGTGACGATATCAAATCGGCCGATATCGTGACCAAAGTACTTTTTGCCAAAGAGCACAATGCCGTTGGGATAGGGTTGCATACCGGGAGATCCGACAATTTGTTTGGATAGTTCTGCTGGGTCTTTCCCCTCCCCTTTGGGAAAGGTCGGATACATCGAGCCAGTGCCAGTAATCGGGATCGGTTCATCTTGAAACCTAACAATGTTATTAACAATTTCATAACCAATAACACCTGCAGCCATGTATCCACCAGCCCAGACCGGCAAGATAATTGTTACCGTCAGGACCACTCCAAAGATTCTGAGCAGTACTTCTTTACGATGGGTTGATAAAAACCTTTGCAAGTTACAAACACCTTTTGTCACCAGGAGTTTTATAGCTTTAAACGGTTGAGTTAAGTAAAAAAACAGATATAACGGAAAAATGGCTCCAAGAAAGAAAAATTTAAACGGATATGTTAAATGCCACCAAAATGAACGTTTTTTGTCAACATCACTACCTCTTATTTGCTGAGAAATAAATCCGGCTACTGCAATAATAAAGGCAATCGAGCCAATGAGGGCAATCACCAGTAAAAGCGCTGAATAAATGTCTGAAGTCGTTGTTTGTACCTGGCTAAAGTCCTCCCGAAAACCCTTTGTTGCCACAACTACCACACCAAGAAAACTAACCAGTGAAAACAACCAAATCTTTATGGCATTGATTGTGGTTTGATACATACGTAATTTAGTATCCTTAATGGTAGCATAACAGGTTTATACGAACCTAGCGTGGTAACTTTTTATGCACTCTTTTTTTAAAGAGTAAGACTGAATTGTGATGTTGTGGAAAAGATACAGATTTTGTTGGTTTTAAACGAAGATTATGATAGTCCTCTTTTGCTTCTCTATCGATAAGAATAATTTGAGCACAGTCTGGTTTCTGCAAAAATAAAACTAAGGTACCACTTGCATACGAAGTCATCTCTCCCGGTATCAATTCTTCACTCTGACCGTTGTAACATACCGCAACAGGACCTCCTTTTACAGGGTTTTCAAGGCAAATCGTTACACTTCCATCATTGTTGTTCCATGCCAAAACTCCTAATATGGCTTGAGATGAAACTTCACGAATACTCTCTCTACTAGCAGTTTGAACAAAAAATTCATGGCGCTGTTCAATACCAGGTCTAGCAGTTAAGGTTCTAATTCTAAGATGTTCTTTCATAGTCAAGATTCTATCATAACTAATTGAAGTTAATGGTTTTATAGTTAACTTAAGTTAATAAAATAAAACTCCACTAAGATAGTAACCACCAAAAAAGGGCCTTTGGGGCCCTTTTTAATATCATACAAGTAGAAACGATCATTACCGGCGTGGAGATTGTTTGGCTCTANNGTTCTCTCTCTCTGGGATCACGGGTTAGAAATCCGCGTTTCTTAAGAATTGGTGAGAACTTTTCATCATCAAGCTTGACTAAGGCTCGGGAAATACCGTGAATAATGGCACCAAGTTGACCTTTCTTGCCTGAACCCTCGACTTTGATGGTAATCCGGTACTTGCCGATAACATTGCAGTTTCTTAAGGGTTCCATGTACTCAGCTTTA
>DCTD01000093.1 GCA_002335355.1 Patescibacteria group bacterium UBA1449 | reverse complement strand
TTGGCGGGGCTGAGGCTATTTTTGCTAATGACACGCCGGATGTGGTGCTGGTGGAAGGGGATACCAATACCGTGCTGGCAGCAGCGCTGGCGGCGGCTAAGCTGCATATAAAGGTAGGGCATATAGAAGCCGGTTTGCGTAGCTATGACCGCAGTATGCCGGAAGAGATAAACCGCATTCTTACCGACCATTGTGCGGACTACCTTTTCGCCCCCACCGAAAAGGCCCGCCGTATTTTGATAGGCGAGGGCATACCTTCATCCGGCATTTATGTTACCGGTAATACCATTGTGGATGCGGTGCAGCAGAACCTGGAACTGGCCCAGGCAAGCGATTCTGTATCTCAATTAAAACTAACCCACGGGAATTATTTTCTGGCTACCGTGCATCGCCAGGAGAATGTAGATTCCAAGGATAGATTCACTGCTATTATCCGCGCACTGGAAGAAATAGCACAGAAATACGAAATGCCTGTGATCTTTCCCATCCATCCGCGTTCCAAAGCCAGGATGGCGCAATATGAATTGCATCCGGAGCAACTCATCCTTATAGAGCCGCAGGATTATCTGGGTTTCCTGTGGCTGGAGAGCCATGCGCGGCTGATACTTACCGATTCTGGTGGGGTACAGGAAGAGGCTTGTATTCTGGGGGTGCCCTGTGTTACCCTGCGGGATAATACCGAACGGCCGGAAACGGTCGAGGTGGGGGCTAACCTGCTGGGGGGTGTTGATTTAGAGAAGGTGATGTCCTGTGTGGCCGCCATGCTGGCCAAACCGCATAACTGGCACAATCCCTTTGGGGATGGCCATGCCAGTGAAAAGATTTTAAATATTATCACAGGTGCAGATGAATGAAGCATCGACTTTTTGTGTCGTACTTAAGGAGGCCGCAAGGCCGACGAAGCATCTCGGGTAGGGTGGGGACGTTCCCCCGTGTCATGCTGGAAGCCACGAAGAGTGGCTGAAGCATCTTGGGATGGGTAGTAGTGTCCCCCTGTTTCAACTACTTTGGTTATAATAGATGGGGCTTAAGATATGCAGCCGGAAATATGCGCCAAAGGAAGACATAGGTTGAGAACTGCGGTAGTACTGGGTCTGATGTTTATTGAGAAAATAGGCGAAGAATAGGATATTAAATGAATGAGTGAGGCCAAAATTTCAGTAATAATACCAGTCCGCAACGAAGCGAATAAAATTGAGCAATGTCTTAATGCGGTTTTTGCTCAATCCTTAAAGCCTTATGAGGTTATTGTAGTTGATGGACATTCTGAAGATGAAACGATTGAAAAGGCCCGGAAATTTCCAGTTAAGATATTGTATGAAAATTATCATAACAGAGCAGGCGCCTGTCAGGTAGGGATTAATAGTGCAGAAGGTGAATATATAGCCTTCACCGACGGAGATTGCATACCTGACAAGGAATGGCTAGCTAATCTCATAAAGGAATTTAATGATGACGTTGCTGGTGTCGGAGGCAGATATGAAGATATTGGCGAAAGTCTGTGGACCCGCTCCATCAATCTGACATTCAGTACACCACTTAGCGGGGCTAAATCAAGATGGAATCAAAAAAAGACTGTAAAAAATTTGAGTGTCTGTGGTGCCAACGGGATGTGTCGCCGCGATGATATTTTGAGAGCGGGAGGGTTTAAAGTGACTTTGTCCGGTGCCGAGGACCTGGAATTAAGTAGCCGCTTGGGGAAATTGGGCACATTGATATACACTCCCAATGCTCTCGTCATGCACAATCATAACAGAGGATTAAAAGATTTCGCCAAACAGGCCTATCGTTATGGCGGTTGGAGGAAAGAGAGCGGGTTATGGGACTTGCAGGTTATCCCGCCTCTGGTTGCTCCATTGCTTCTCCTATCGTTAATATTTACTCCCTGGATATGCGCCGGCGCACTGGCCTTATATGCATTAGCGGTTATCGCAATGGGCATAAAAATTGCCATTCAGGAAAGAACCCCGGTTTATCTGATATCAATCCCTGTAGTTTACATTGTTCAACATTTCTTTTATATCATCGGATTTTGGAAAGAAACAATCTGGCCGAGAAAGAAAGGAGTTCCCTGGAAATAGGCGTATGAAATATTTTGTTACCGGTGGGGCAGGATTTATCGGTAGCCACCTTGTTGACAGGTTGTTGAATATGGGTGCTGTGACGGTTTACGATAACCTCAGTTCGGGCAAAAAAGATTTTATCGGCCACCATCTGGGCAGAAATGATTTTCACTTTATTCAAGCCGATCTGCTGGAATTTGCTACCTTGAGAGAGGCAATGAGAGGGCATGATGTTATTTTCCATATGGCGGCTAATCCCGATGCCAGAGCAGGTATTGAAGACACGGATCTAGACCTGAAACAGGGAACTATTGCTACCTATAATGTTCTGGAGGCTATGAGGTTAAACGGCATTAAAGAGATAGTCTTTTCTTCAAGCAGCACTGTATATGGAGAGACTCCGGTTAAACCTATATCAGAAGATTACGGCCCTTTGCTACCTATCTCTCTTTATGGTGCCAGCAAGCTTGCCTGTGAAGGCCTCATCACCGCATTTTGTCACCTGTTCAATATGCAAGCCTGGATATTTAGATTCGCCAATGTTGTTGGAGCCAGAGCGACCCATGGAGTTATCTTAGATTTTATAAATAAACTGGAGAATAATCCCGGGGAATTGGAAATATTAGGTGACGGGAGTCAGGAAAAGCCGTATATCCATGTTGAAGATTGTGTTGAGGGCATTCTTTACGGTTTTCAGCATTCAAACGGGCAGGTTAATATTTTCAACCTTGGTACTTCCGCCTCTACCTGTGTTAGCACAATTGCTCGTATGCTTTTAGAGCAAATGGGACTAGCTGATGTGAAATTGAAATATACTGGGGGTAAACGTGGTTGGCCGGGCGATGTACCTCAGGTACGGTTTGATACATTACGCATGGAAAAACTCGGATGGAAGCCGAGATATACTTCCGATGAAGCAGTACACGAAGCAATAAAAGATATTCTCAAAAAGGATAATTAGATGTACACTTGGGAAGATCATGAAAAAAGAATATATCAAAAAATAGGCTATGCCTTTACAGGTGATGAATTTGTTCTCGATGTAGGGTGCGGGGGGGGCACGATGAGCTATTTAGTCGCTCAATATGCCAACAGAGTAATTGGCATAGATATTCAGCCGAATTCTGATTGGGTAAAACATAAGCAAAATTCTATTAATTTGGAATTCAAAATTGCTGACGCATGTAAATTACCATTTGAGGATAATATGTTTGATGTTGTTACATCTAAGGATTTGCTACATCATGTTAAAAATCCTGAAGCCGTTGTTTCGGAAATGAAACGAGTCGCCAAGAATGGGGCATTAGTTATCATCATAGAATCGAATAGATATAATCCGATCAAATATATCTTTTTGACAAAGCTACGAGGGCCTGAGGAACATCTTACCAAGGGACAATTTAAACAGCTTATCACATCTAAATTTACTAATATCGAATTCAAAAGTTTTGAGGACCATTATTATCCGGCTAAGACTGGGTTGGGAAGATGTTTATTATTTGCCTTAGATGAAATTTTCGAAAAGACTCCGCTTCTTAATAAATTGCTTGGCTATAATGTAGCTATAGCTAAAAANNTATTTTGGCCGGGGGTCTGGGAACAAGGCTAAGGCCGTTGACAGAGCGGATACCTAAAGCCATGGTTCCGGTGAATGGTAAGCCTTTTCTTCTGCACCTGCTGGAACTATTGAGGGATTATGGTATCAAAGATATCGTTTTGTGTATCGGCTACCTGGGTGAGCAAATAAAGGATTATCTTAATGATGGCAAAGATTTAGGGCTCAATATAAAGTACAGTGAAGAGCAAGGATTATTGCTTGGTACCGGTGGTGCCTTAAAACAGGCACAAAATTTGCTAGATGATTATTTCTTGGTGATTAATGGGGATACCTATCTTCCCGTTGATTACGGCGAAATATATAATATTTTTCTTAAACGTAATCGGAAAGCGCTCATGGTAGTTTATGACAATCAGGAGAATACTGGAGTCAAAAATAATGTTGCTATAGATAGCAATTTGATGGTAATAAAATACGACAAAGAAACTCTTGATTCCGATTTAACCCATGTTGAAGCAGGTGTGCTGGTACTCGAACGTGATGCGCTTGACATGATGAATGAAGAATTTCCGGTTTCTCTGGAGAAGGGACTCTACACAGCATTAATACAGCAGAGAGAACTGGCAGCATATGTTACCAATCAAAGGTTTTATGATATCGGCACCCCGGAGCAATATAAAATATTTGAGGATTTCCTGGGAGGGCGATAAAGATGATTATTAGCCGGACTCCTTTCAGAATAAGCTTTGCTGGTGGCGGAACTGACCTTCCCGATTTTTATCGGCATGAACTGGGAGCAGTAATAAGCACGGCGATCAATAAGTATATATATATTATGGTGAACAAACGTTTCACCGATTCCATCAGAGTCAGCTACTATGCTAGGACTGAAATAGTGGATAACGTAGAGGAGATTCAGCATCCTATAGTTAGAGAGGCCCTGAAATNNTTAACCAGTGGGATAGAGATAGCTTCCATTGCCGATGTTCATGCCGGAGCAGGGCTCGGTTCCTCCGGCAGTTTTACTGTGGGTTTGTTAAATGCTCTGTATGCTTACAAGGGAATTCTTAAATCTGCCGATGAACTGGCCAGAGAAGCCTGTCATATTGAAATAGACATTCTGAAAGAGCCTGCCGGTAAGCAGGACCAATATATTGCTGCTTATGGTGGTTTTCGCTATTTTCAGTTTAATTCAGACGAGACAGTTTTTACCGAACCAATTATATGGTCAAGGGAGAAGAAGGAGGAACTGACTCGAAATTTACTCCTCCTTGATACGGGACATACACGGGAAGCCAGCCAGGTTTTAAGTGAACAGAAGGAAAATGTTAAACAAAACAAGAATATGGATCTGTACAGGCAGTTACGCGAGATGGCTTTTGAATTGAAAACACATCTCAATAATAATGCTCCTGTAGACATCTTTGGGGATTTCTTGCATAAAGGGTGGATACTTAAAAAACAACTAGCAAGTAGTATAAGCACCAGTAATATTGATCAACAATATGAAGTAGCGCTTAGAACAGGTGCTTCCGGAGGAAAGATACTGGGAGCCGGGGGAGGGGGTTTTTTGTTGTTGTACTGCAACAAAGAAAACCAACTGCAGGTTAAAGAAGCCTTGAATCTGCGGCAGCTTGATTTTGCCCTTGATCCTGAAGGTAGTAAAATCATCTATGTTGTATAAATTCTTGTGGGGGTAACAATGTCGATTACTCAGGAATATATAAACGGTCTGCATGAATGTCTTGAAGAACTTTGTCAACAGGAAGAAGAAGTGGAGAAAATATCCAACATAATCTTTGAGGCATATAAGAAAGACAAGCAGGTGTTTATTATGGGAAACGGCGGGAGTGCTTCTACTGCGTCCCATTGTGCTCTTGGTTTCGAAAAGCAATCTTCAGTGGAAGGGAAACCCCGTCTAAAATCTAAGAGTTTGGCCGATAATATAGCTTTAATTACTGCCTGGGCTAATGATATTGACTATGACGCTGTTTTTATAGAACAATTAAAGAATCAACTCGAAGAAGGAGATGTGGTCATTGGCATCAGCGCCTCAGGTAATTCGCCCAATATTCTGAGGGCTATCGAATATGCCAGGATAAAAGGAGCCATAACCATAGGTTTTACAGGATTCGGTGGTGGCAAGTTGAAACAGCTCGTAGATGAGTCCGTGGTATTGTCAAGCAGAGATTACGGTCAGGTCGAGGATACGCATCTGGTATTAACTCATATTCTTTCGGATATGCTCAAAGACAGGATAGCCAATGGGTAGCAAGGCTGTCTTCTTAGACAGGGATGGGACAATGGCTCCGGATGTTCACTATTGCAGCCGTCCGGAGGANNGGAGGATTTTGAGTTGTTTCCCAGTACAGCCAAGGCAGTTAAATTACTTAATGATAATGGCTTCAAAGTAATAGTTATTACTAACCAATCCGGCATAGCCAGAGGCTATTTTACAGAAGAGACTCTGGCAAAGATTCATGAGAAGATGGAAAACGAGCTGGCTAAAGAAGGAGCCCGGGTGGATGGTATCTACTACTGTCCCCATCATCCCGACGATAATTGTGACTGCCGCAAACCTAAACCCAAATTGCTTCTTCAAGCGGCTAGCGAATTTAATGTGGAGCTTGATNNAGTCTTTTGTTATAGGCGATCTTCAATTAGATGTAGATTTAGGCAAAGCTGTGGGGTGTAAAGTAATCCTGATTAATAGCAAAGTAAATGGAATAGCAGGCTATGATGTTATTGTATCGGACCTGCTGGAAGCAGCCCACAAAATACTGGAGTGGGGAAAATGGCATGACTAAAAAAGCATTTATTACCGGCATCACTGGGCAGGATGGTTCCTATCTAGCCGAGTTTTTATTAAATAAGGGGTATGAAGTGCACGGACTTATCAGGAGAGCGAGCACTTTTAATACTTCCAGAATAGACCAGCTCTATGTTGATCCACATGAACCGGGGAAGAGGCTTTTTCTTTATTATGGNNAGTCCGGATGAAATCTACCACCTGGGAGCCCAGAGTCATGTCAGGGTTAGCTTTGATATGCCGGAATATACAGGAGATATAACGGCTCTGGGGACTACCAGGCTTTTGGAAGCTGTCAGAAGAAGCGGTGTAAAAGCTAGATTCTACCAGGCATCTAGCAGTGAAATGTTTGGTAACTCGCCTCCACCTCAAAATGAAAATACTCCCTTTAGTCCGAGAAGTCCTTATGCTGCGGCTAAAGCCTATGCTTTCTGGATGACGGTAAACTACAGAGAAGGCTATAATCTCTTTGCCTGCAATGGTATCCTCTTCAATCATGAATCGCCCCGTCGTGGTGAAACTTTTGTTACACGGAAGATAACCCGTGCGGTGGCTCATATTCTTGCCGGCAAGCAACAATATCTTTATCTTGGAAACCTGAAAGCTAAAAGGGACTGGGGCTATGCTCCTGAGTACATCGAAGCAATGTGGCTGATGCTACAGCAGGATGAACCGGATGATTTTACTATAGGTACAGGAGATGCTCACAGCGTTGAGGATTTTGTTCAGGAGGCTTTTGCCTATGTTGGACTTGATTGGCGGCAGTATGTCAAAATAGATCCCCGCTATTTTCGACCTACAGAGACCGAAGCTCTTATTGCGAATGCAACAAAAGCAAAAAGTAAACTCGGATGGAAGCCAAAGATAACCTTTAAGGAACTTGTTAAGATAATGGTAGATGCAGATATGAAAGCTCTCGGGCTTGAGTCTCCTGGAGAAGGGGAAGCTATTCTTGCTAAACAGGGACTAAATACGGTAGATAGAGCCTTAATTAATCCTACAGGAGGAATGGAACGCTAAGCTGGCTTGCTACTAAAACGATTCTAGTAACCGGGGGAGCGGGTTTTCTCGGGAAATATGTAGTCAATAAACTGGAGGAAAGAGGCTGCAGAGATGTTTTTGTCCCGCGAAGTAAGGAGTACAATCTTGTTGAAATGGAGGCTGTGAAAAAGCTATTCGATGATGCAAAACCTGATGTTGTTATTCATCTTGCTGCCAGGGTAGGGGGAATCGGTGCAAATATGAAAAATCCGGGGATTTTTTTTTACGAAAATCTGATGATGGGTGTTCAGATGATGGAGCAGGGAAGACTTTCCGGAATAGAAAAATTCGTAGCTATTGGGACAATCTGTGCTTATCCAAAGTTTACGCCGGTCCCCTTCAAAGAGGAAAATCTCTGGAATGGCTATCCTGAAGAAACCAATGCTCCTTATGGACTGGCAAAAAAAATGCTTTTAGTTCAATCTCAGGCATACAGGCAGCAATATGGTTTCGATTCTATTTATCTTTTGCCCGTAAATCTTTATGGGCCCGGAGATAACTTCAATCCTGAATTTTCGCATGTGATACCCGCACTGATAAAGAAAGTTTTTGATGCTAAAGACAAAGACGAAAAACGTATTGTTGTATGGGGTACTGGCAAAGCTACCAGAGAATTTCTTTATGTAGAAGATGCTGCCGAAGGCATTGTGTTAGCAACGGAGAAATACGATAAATCTGATCCGGTTAACCTCGGTGCCGGGTTTGAAATAACGATTGAGCAACTTGCTAATCTAATATGTGAACTGAGTGGATTCGATGGCAAAATAGAATGGGATACATCAAAGCCTGATGGGCAACCCAAACGATGCCTGGATACCAGCCGGGCTAAAAAGGAATTTGGATTTGAAGCAAAGACTAGCTTTAGAGAAGGTCTCAAGAGAACCATAGAATGGTATGCAAATAACCGTTTTATATTATAAATAGAGTAAACAATCGTTCAATGCGCTTATGTTATTGTCTTTGGAGAGATTGTTTTATTAAGAACTCCTCGGGAATATTTCACTGTAGGATTTCAACAAACGATCCTCTTATTGTCAGCGAGCTACATGAATCGCAATTGAAAAAATATTTCAACGAATTTAAAGACGGGAACTTCGTTGATATTGGAGCACATATTGGGAAATACACAATACAGATAGGCCATCAGTTGCAAAGTAAAGGCAGAGTTATAGCTATAGAAGCACAACCAAGAAATTTTTACACATTGATTAATAACATCAAATTGAATGGACTTGAGAACGTGATTGCTCTGAATATTGCATGTTATTCCGAGAATGCTAAACTACAACTTTATAGAGATTCTGAATCTACTGCCACCACATCTTATTCTATAGTTGAGAAATTTCAAGGGGATCATATCATGATACAAGCGAAGAAATTAGATGACGTGTTAAGAGAGATTCAGACAGATAAGGTTGATTTTTTAAAGATCGATGCAGAAGGTGCTGAAGCTGAAATATTGGAGGGTAGCAAACAGCTTTTAGGGGATAGAAATATTCTAAAAATAATATTCGAAGGTGGCAATCAAGAAAATGTCGCTAGATGTACAAAACTATTAGACCAATATGGATATATTACTAGAGGCATAGAAATAGGCTACTATTTAGCAGAACTGAAATCAGTTTGAAAACGCTGGGGAAATTGAATTTTATAGAGACAAAGATTGAAGAATATATATCTTGATATAGCTGGCAGGATGCATTCCCTTTATAAAAACCTGATATCATATCCACCAGATGGCTATCAATTTATTACTCAGGACACAGACTGGGATAATTTTTCCAGTAGGTTAAGCAGGCTGGATGGTCTCTATTCTTTTCAGGAAAAGATTTTAGGTAAGATAATTCCAGTTAATCTTACCAAAGCCTATCTTGAAAGATTTAAAAAACCTCCTAAAGACACTGACTTAACCTATTCTGCCGGGCATCTTATCTTCAGAAAAGAGCCCTGGGTAGTTGACTTAGAATTTGTCACTCAACTCGCCGGCTATAA
>DCTD01000027.1:9911-17122 GCA_002335355.1 Patescibacteria group bacterium UBA1449 | reverse complement strand
AATTTTTCTTCATCAATGCCTTTAGTCAAAATACCTCCGCAGGCATAGACTACCCGTCTATACGCATGAAGTTCATTGAATTGTGCAGTCCCATTCTGATAAAAATCTTCTGATTTAATAAGCGGTTCATCATCANNAAAACCGTTATCAGTTTTTCGAATCTTGGCTCTGCCAATAGCGTAATGATAAATACTATCTTCAAAGCGAATGCCATGAATAATCATGACTGCTTCAGTCTCGGTTACCCAAATAGGAGCAATGGTCGTTCCCATCCGGTAGCTGAGCCATTTTTTTGAAGTAAAAGCTGAAAAATCAAGACTACCGTCTTCAACAAACGTAGCCTCACACCTTTTTAAGACTGTTAATTGATGATCATTGCCATCTTTTCGAAACAGGAGAGTCTGAAAGTCAAGTGGCATCGTGTTTTTACCATGACCACACTGATCAAGAACAGTGACGTTTGCTTCTTCAAGTTGTTGCCATGAGGATGGGATAATGGTGTAGGCTGGATACGGAACGAAGCTATCGTTTTTGTTTTTAACTACTGCAGTTAATCCCAGCATAATACTGCCATCATCAAGCAAAAGTGCTCGGGGATCTTCCAGGTGAAAATCATCACTTGTTGGTTGCCAAACAATGTCTTCGGTGATAACCTGTTTATCCGGTGAAAGAGTAACTTTAACCAACCTACCTTTATCAGGGTGGCCGNNACTTGTGCTGCAACCATCACTTCACGCAGCAACAAAACAGTATTGCCCGTTGTTGTTTCTTGCCAGGCAGCTGCGTTATACCGGTTCTTGAGTGCATCAACCAAATCAGTGGAGTTCATTGGCTGGGTAGTTTATACGATCACTTCGTTGATTGCAAGATACCGATTATGCCGCTTTAGAGCCAAACTTGCAAGCAAAAAACAAATAGTAGACTCAGCTCCTGCGTTTTGGTTACGTCCATCACAGTTTAAGCCATCATGGCAACCACCATCACAACGAATCATACAGGCTTTTTGAAGATTGTTACCCCAAAACCATGTGTAGTGTTGCCAAGCTGCATGTAAGTAGTTAGAATCGAGCGTAGTCTGATAGGCTTCCAAGCAGGCTAGTGTTTGATAGGCAACGTCAATCGGCTGCTGGTCATAGATAGCCATAGGCTTGCTTTTAACCCACCAGTCTTTATTACCAACTACAAGTGGCACGTTTTCATGGCATAGCGTCTTTATCAAGAACCCTAACGCTTCAAGTCCAACAACTCCATAGTCGGGTTTAGCCACTGTTTTGTTTGCTCTTAGTAGCGACCATGGTAATAAGGCATTGGCGTAGGTTAAGGTTTCTTCAAACCACAGCCAATCTTGAGTTCGGTGTTGGTTAAAGTGAGTTACTAAATCCTCAGCTAACTGGGTGATGTCTTGTTTCCACTCAAGGTGTGAAAAGCCAAGAAGTGCATAGCCCTTAGCTTTTAACCAAGGACTTTTCTTAAGGTTGTCTGACAATACATGAAGAAACGGGATAACGTTTTTGTCTTCATAGAAAGAATAGTATTCTGCCAGTGCCCAAAAAGTCTCAGCACAGGCTTCTCCATCTCGATTGATACGCTGTTTCTTAACTCCCCTCTCACCCCAAAGCATAACCACACTCCCGTCTGGCTGAATCATTGCTGAAATCAAATTCACTAAATGCTTAACGAGCTGGACATCACCAAGCCAACAGGCAACAATCAAAGCTCTAGCTTGATCTTCGATTGCATAACCATATTGGTAATGCTTATGTACCCCCTGACTAAACTGAATAATGCCATGTTCATCAATAAGAGAGTAAAAGTAGCCTATCGTTTTTGTCAGTGAGTAAGTGGTAGTGGGGATAACTACTGTCATATGTATCGAGCTGGTTGAGCAAGTACTGTTTGGTAAACAGCCAAATAATCATCAACCATCCGGTGATGAGAAAAGCGGTTTTCTACCCATTTACGACAGAAGCGACGGTTAATGATTGGAATAGCAAAGACTGCCTCCACTGCTCCTTGGCAAGTGGTCACTAAGAAACCGGTTTTACCATCCTTAATAATCTCTGGCATTGAGCCTCGGTTAAAAGCCACTACAGGTGTCCCACACGCCATTGCTTCGACTACTGAGAGTCCAAACGGTTCCTCAAACGAGATAGGATGGAGCAATGCATAGGCATGGCTTAAAAGCTGATTCCGTTTTTGTGGTCCAACAGAACCAACATAAATAACCTGTTTACCATCGATATGTGGTTTAACCTGGGTTTTAAAGTAGTTTTCATCGTGGATAATGCCAGCAATCACCAAAGGTTTACCACATTGTTTGGCAATGGTTATGGCTTTATCAGTGCCTTTTTCCGGATGAATTCGCCCAAAGAAGATGAGATAGTTACCCACTTGGGCTTGAAATGTAAACTGGCTGACATCAATACCATGATAAATGGTGGCACAGTAGTCAAGGCTGGGACAACGGTCAGCATAGCTAATTGAAATATAATAGTTGGTTGCGTTGTATTTTTGGTAGACTGGGATAATCTGAGGAGAAGAAAACCCATGGATAGTGGTTACAACTGGCGTAGACACTAACCGAGTGTAGGAAAGAGGCACATAGTCAAACTGATTGTGAATGAGGTCAAACTCATGAGCCTGTTCAAAGCACTGAGCAATATGGAGACATTCCCAAACCCGAGCCGCTTTTCTTATTGTCTTGCTTTCTTCATAACCCAATGGGCACACAGCCTTAAGATGGGCATTAGTTTTCGAGTTTTGGGTAGCAAACAGAGTCACTTCTACTCCCCGTTCAACCAAGCCTTCGCAAAGCAGTGAGACGACCTGTTCCCATGGGCCGTAGTGCCGTGGTGGCGTCCTCCAGGCAATTGGGGATAACAGTGCTATCTTCATGAGTTAGTGCTCGAGTACTATAACTCCATCTCCTTTTGAGCATCGCGAGAAATAGCTCATGGTATTGGTAAGCTACATTACTCCAAGCCATAGTTTTACCAATTTGATATGTTTTGGCTTCAATTAAGGTTTTTTTGTGAGCACAGGCTGCAATGGTAGTAACGGCTTTTGCAATTGCCTGGCTATTTTTAAACGGAACAACTATCCCTCGACCAAAAGATAGCATTTCTTTGGCATACAGATAGGGAGTTGAGATACAAACCTTACCAGCTCCAATTGCATATGATAATGCCCCCGAAGTGACTTGCTGTGGATCAAGATAAGGCGTGATGTAGTAGTCTGAAGCTCCAATATAGGCAATCAATTCGTCCAGATTTATGTATTTATTAATAAACCGAACGTGGTTACTGATACCTAAACTCCGGCTTAAACGCTTCAAGTGGTGGCGGTACAGGTCTTTTCCGTGCCGTTCTTTGAGGTAAACTGGATGGGTTTGACCAATGACTAAGTATAAAAAGTTAGGGATACTTTGAACGATGTGAGGCAAAGCCTGAATAACATACTCAATACCTTTAGCTTCTGATAACAAGTTAATACTACTCATTACGGTAGAGTGAGCTATATGCAGACGCCGTTTCCACCAAATGGGATTAAATTGGGGAAAGTCTGGTACTCCATGGGAAATAACAATGATCTTGTCTTTATCAATCCCATAGATTGTCTCAAGCATCCGGGCTGCTTTCTCAAGCATAACCACAACAGAAAAGGATAGTTGAGTGATTGAATGAATAATCATTTTTTGACGTTGTGAGGGAGTAAGTAAGACTGTATGAAAAGTAGTAATGATTGGTTTTTTAATTTTTTGAAGATACTCAACAATCTTTTCTCCGTTGTTACTACCATAAATACCATACTCATGCTGTACACACACCACATCAATGTTTTTTGACTGATTGATATATTTAACCAATCGTTGGTAATCAGTTGGTTCGTCCTGTCTCACCCTAAGAACAACTTCAGCTTGATACTCAAGCTGCTGGGAGATGACATCATCAACAGCAGCAATCTTGACTTTTCTCTGGGGATTAAGCAGGTTTAAAGCTGTTGTTAGATCCCGGGTAAACGTCGCTATTCCACATCTTCTTGGCACATAACTGGAAATAAACAAAATTCCAACCGACTTACTAGTTAAGGCTCGTTTTCTTGAAAATAAAATATGAGAAGACTCAAGATAGTCTTTTAGTAAAGCCTGTGACATTAACAATATGGGGTGCTGATATGGCTAAAGGTAGAGAAAGAGACAGCGATCTTCTTTATACCCTTTTTACTGGTTTTAATCAAGCAAATGAGAGACTCACCTCACCGCCTGAAGAAGAGTCCGAAAACTATCCTGGTTTGAAAAGATTAACCAGACAATATAGACAAGTACTGCTGGAAAAACTACCACTTTTTCTACCCAACTGCCAGTTCTAAGCCGTAGCACTGGAATAGGTGGGATACCGACTCTAAACGGTATTGGCCAAAACAGTGGAATACCGTCTCTGGTAAAACTGTCAGCCAGTAAATGAGATCCAAAACCAACCATCACACTGGCAATGATAACATCGGGAGTAATAAACTCAGGATTAAAGATCAATGGCACAAGCCAGCTTAAGAATACATACAACAGAAATCCTCCAAACAGCGAATGCGAGAATGTCCGGTGTTTAAAAAAGAGTTTATCGGCAACTTTTCCCACAACACTCCCTGCAGGGAGTAAGTCCCATAACCGGTTGGAGGCTTCATCAATATCTGGAATGAGGGAACCAACCACATTGCCAATTAAGGCTACAAAGACTGTTGCGACTGTTATTTGTTGGGGTGGTGCAGAGACTGTAAGCGTTAACAGAGCAGCCAGAGCAATGACGTCATGAGTTCGGGCTAACATATGTCTTAATTGTAATATATAAAAAACTCATTAGTGTTTTTGCTGTCTTCTTACCTGCTTTTTACATATTTTTAACAAGCAATGCTCATGATAAGTACTGTATGCTTGAATTTGTCAAAAAAGTAAGAATGCATGGAGTTAGTAGATTGAGCCGGTTTGCCCAGATCGAACTGCAGGCTAAACTCTTCCGTCTCCTGGCAGGATCATACAGCCAAGGTCAAGAAGATTTGGTTATTAACAGACTTCTGGGTAATAAGCCAACCGGGTTATATGTTGAAGTCGGTGCAGCTGATGGTAAAACCTACAGTAATACTTATTACTTTTATAACAAAGGGTGGCAGGGTATAAATATCGAACCCGATCCTGATAACTTTGCCAAACTAACGCACCATAGAAACCGTGATATAAATGTTAATCTTGGTATTAGTAGTAAACCAACTACTCTAACCCTCTATCGTTTCTCACCTGGAGTTTTGTCAACGTTTTCGTCAACAGTAGCTCAAGAATTTAAAGGCATTGGTTATACTTATCTTGGTCAAACAGCAGTAGCCTGTGATACGTTGGCAAACATCTTTGACCGCTGCCTCAATGGAAAACAAATAGACTTTATGGGTATCGATACTGAGGGTTTCGACCTGGAGGTGTTAAAAAGTAATAACTGGGCTAAATACCTACCAAGGCTTATTTGTATCGAAGTAGAACATGCCCATCATGCTGAGGGAAAAACACACGATGATGAAATGCACATCTTTTTAACCAAGAAAAACTATCAACGAGTTTTTGATAATGGCATTAACCTCATTTACCAACTTACCCAAACATCAACCACTCCGGCTTAACAATCATTAAAACTCCTAAAAGCAGAATAAGACTACCACCAATTAAATGAGAGAACCGGGAGTATTTGTTTTCAATACCGACTACTTTTAGTGTCGTCATAGCGACAAAAAAAATGAATAAGTCATCCAGCATAAAAACCAACATGTACAAAACCAATAAAAGATAGTACTGCCAAACCGGCAAAGCTGACATGCTTAAAACATTGGTATAGATTGCCGGCAATCCAGCAGAACAGACCAGTTCAATAGCATTGACAGCCACTGCTAAAACCACAATCCCTGCTAAGGCTAAGAAAAGTTGTTTCTCATGAACAACCTGTTTAATCCGCTCAAAGATTTGTGCCCGTTTGCTACTACTCACTACCGTACAGCCACCTGATGTATTCACAAAAAAATCCCGGATTTGATAGCTCCCAACACCAATGGCAAAAGCTCCGACTAACAATCGAATCCAAACGACAAACCCTAAGAACAAAAAGAGGTTAAGCCAAGCAGACAAAAACAGGAAGTAGACAAAGGCAGAGNNAAATCCACATCCGTTTCCGGTCTTTCATCCCAAGCAACATACTGATTAAAAAGAGCAACACCCACATTGCACAGGGATTAAACCCATCCAACAAAGCAACAACAACCGTTAAAATGGGTAAAGAGAGATTCTTAATAGTCAAATTGCCAATGATTGGAACAGTAATTGTGTCTGGAAGTACTGCTGGTTGAGTAACCGTAACCGGCTTTGCTGTCGGTTGAGGCATTTCTGTGTTTTTAGCTTGTAATGGTTGGACAATATCCTCTACTCCTGTTTGTTGGGCTACTACCACTAATCGCTCGATTTCTTTGCCGGTAGTTTCATCGTTTAAAAACCCAACTAAATACTCAGTGCCAATTACGGTAAAGGGAACACCGCCAACATCTGCTGACAGCCTTTGACCCACTTCAGTCATCAGCTCAGCATTCTCTTTACTGGAAGTGATTTCATAGTCTTTAAACCGTACTTCAGGATACTGAGTTTTCAGTTTTTCTAAGAACGCTTTTTCATGGGTGCAGTGGGGGCAACCTTGGGCCCAAAACAAGTGGATCGTCACCGGTTCATGGGCTGAGAGCGGTAGAGTATGAAGATTGAAAAAAAAGCCAACGGAAAAGACTAAAGTGAGCAGTTTTTTAATCATAGTACTATCTGTCTTTGTATTGGGTAATAAGAGAGAGTAATTCTTCTTTTGAAACTTCGCCAGATCTGCGATCCAGTTCATTACCCTGACTATCTAAAAAGATGAAAGTCGGCAACCGTCCTTCTTGAATCTGATACTGACCTACTAGTTCAGGATTACTGTCATAATCAATGTACTCAGTCTTCAACCAAGGGTTCTCTTGTTCAATTTCTCCCCACCGTGGTTTCATAACCAAACACCCATTACACCATACAGCACCAATTTTTAAGACTTTCATAGTTACTCTCCTTTTATAGTTTTTCAATTCGAATCGCTTTACCGTTAATTATTGCCTGAGCCACTTTTTTGTAGCCACTGTTTATGATCCGCCCAAATGTCGGCTGA
>DCTD01000027.1:0-9872 GCA_002335355.1 Patescibacteria group bacterium UBA1449 | reverse complement strand
TCATCAGCTTCAAGCACCACTTCTTCAAGCAACCGCAGCGGCACCCCTTGAGGCTTAAAATAATAGACATCAGGGTTAAACTGAAGACAGCGCGGTTGTTTCCTTTTGGGCATAAATGTTACCTACTATGATAAAATGATTTTGGACTAAACACCACCCCGTACTTCAGGTACGGGGATGGTGTCTTGCTTTTAACTTACTTTACTGAGCTCAGTCAGTTCTTTATCTATATCTTCCAGTTCTTCTTGCAAAGCCTGCTTGTATTCTTCCAAATCCTGTCTTTGTTCTTGTTGGGACTGCGGTGCGTTCCAGCCAAAGTAACGACCTAACCCTCGACCAGCCCCACGACCTCTTCTCAACCCCAAACCGCATGGGCCTAAACCTCGACCGGTTAGTGGACCCTGACCTAAAGGACCGGTTCTATCAAATCCTGGCATAATTCTTCACCTCCTCCCAAAAACTATTAATGAATATATATTCATTATATATGTAGAATGTTTTTTGTCAAGCAGTCTAAGTAGAGCTATTTCTAACTCTGAAGATATGTATCTTGCTATAAAGGAGTATGACTACTGAGAACAGGTAAATGAGCTGTTCTTTGCTACATAGGGTTGGTCGGAAAGATCAAACGAAGCCCCACTTGGCACAGAGATCCAGTCTTGTTTTAAGTAGTTACTGATGACGGTGTGCGCTACTCCCTGAATAAATAACCAATTAGTTTGGATCCCATTGGTTCCTGTTGTTGGACAAAAACACTGAACATAATTGTTGGAGCCTAGTGAGTAGACAACATCTGATCCCTCTTGTAATTGACTATTACCAACAATCCAGTGTAACCCAGTTGGATAGTAGACCTTAACTGGAGCATCGACATGAGGACAAGTTGGGAATGTTGGTGGAGTCACACACTTAACGGGAAACCGTACCGTTGACGTGCTTAAATGACCGTTAATAGTGGTAGCATTAAGATGAACCTCGTTTGCTGGCGATGAGTAGCAACCAAGGTTGGGACTAATCCTCCACTTATAGGTAAGCGTATACGTACCGGAATCTAAGTCACCAAGTTTAAACAGATAATGAACTCTGTTAAGTTGATTTGCATAGAGGGTCGGATCAGTAATCGAAATACCATTAAACTGAGCACTACCAGCAACAAAGTCAGTATCAGGTATTTTTCCGCCTCCTGAAAATATGTCTTCAATAACAACTCCTTTTTTGGGACTACCTAAGGTAATCGTAACCGTAAAATCAACAATTCCTCCTAGATAGGCTTGGTTGTTGATTGTTTTCGTGATCTTTGAATAATAAGCTGGCAGAGAAGTTGGGGTTGGTTGAGCAGACACAGGCTTTGTAATGACAAACAAAAAACTAAAATACGATAGACATAAAGCCATTAGTGATAAGTAGTGTGTGATATGTTTTTTCATAGTAATTTTTAGAGTAATAGATATGCGTAATAAAAAACGCAAATAAACGTAATATTTTTGTAAGAATACTATTGGTCAAGGTCTGTTTAGGAAACAACTTTGTTAGAGAAAATCATAAAAAATATAAACAGCCAGTATTGCAGCAGAAGTTTTAAGATGCTGTAATGGAAAACCAAGTAAATATCAATTTACATTTATTACTAGCTTGATAGAAAACTTTTTCAATAAGCAAGAAAGGAGACCAGAAGTTAGAAGTTAGAAGTTAATTGCTAAGTAACCTCAACATATTATTGCAAAACTCTTACCAGTTTCTTACCTCTTTCACAATAATAATCATGCATAATTTTCATGGTATTAACTCATTATGTATAGTCTATATAGAAGCTTCTTATTCATTATTCTTACTTTTATCGGTATCATATGTTGGTCAACACCTGCTTTTAGTAGTTCAAACAGATTAGATAGTACAAACAGACAAACCTTTTCTCTGCCTACACCACCTTTGCCACCAACACCACCGCCACTGCCATCTTTACACCCCACTCAACCCTCAAAACCATCTCTCCCATCAGTACCTACACCTCCACCAAACCCACTAGAGTGGCTAATCGAAGAAAGTTTTTCCAGCCCAAACACCTCACTGACCTACAACGGCTCAGCGTACCCGGACTATACAACTGGTGAGGCAGTGCTGACACAAGCTACAGGAGCCTACGCTGGTAGTCTTTTCTTTGAAAAGACAGTCAACACAACTCACACCGTTTCTGAATTTGACTTTCGCATCGAGGTACTGGATCAACCAGGAGCTGATGGGTTTACTTTTGCCATTCTTCAAGGAGTAGACCCCACTTATCTGGGAAATGGCGGAGCAGACTTAGGATACACACCAATACCTCCCTCAACTATCAAAGGCTTAGCTATTGAGTTTGATACTCACAATAACTATGGAGTTGATGCCTATTCTGATAACCATGTAGGAGTAAACATAAACGAAAGTCATTATTCAGTTATCACTAGCTCAACTCTTCCCCGTCTCGAAGACAACGGCACCTTTCATGTTGAAATCGTGATCAAAAACGGGAAAATAGTGGGCATATATCTTTCAAACGATTCAATCAACTACCCTCGTACTCAGGTTATCAGTTATCATAGTGACTCACTGGAATCCTTTTGGGGACATGCAGGCTTTACCGCTGGTGTCGGTGCTTTTAGAAACCGTTTTATCATTGATAACTGGAAACTAAGATAGGAGATCCGAGTGTTTAACTAACGGAACTTGAGTTTTTTACTAACCTAAGTAACATCACAATTTTCTTCTCATCAATAGCAGCTATCGATTCAAACTTGAGGTTTCTTGTTACCTTACCATCTCCGTCAAAAAATGCTTTCTCCTTATCTGACAACCCTTGTATAGAAAAACCTAGGTTAACACCGTATCTCACTACCCCAATATAGAATCTGCCTCCATCGTAAGCAGGCACTCCCCACTTCATTTCTTCAGTAACGTTTGGAAAGGTTTTTAGAATAATGTGCCGCAGTGCTAAACAGATTTCTTTTTGAGGTGAAACTTGTTTTTGAAAATAGGCAGAAACTTTCTCGTTCATAGCGATGAACTTTTGTTTGTATAAATAACAAAACCTAGGCCTATCGTAAAGAATTAGACAACTTCATTTTATATTACACGATTCTTACACAATTTTTATGGTTATAAAAACTATAGTTAGTATACTTAAACTATGATCTCACCTATCTTTAGATCATTAGTTATTATAGGAGCTATGACGGTTTTAGCCAGTTGCTCCCCCTCACCAACACCCTCACCATCGCCAAGTCCAACTCCAACTTCAACACCAGCCCTTCCCCAAGATTGGACAACCTATTATGACAGTGCTTTAGATATGGAAATCAGCTACCCCAGCCAATGGCAGATTTCTCCAGCAAGTGGACCTCAAGGCGAGGCAGCAGTAACCAGTTTTCAAACTCAGGAAACTTCTGATACCGGTGGAGTACCGCAATCAGAGCTAAAAGTTGGTGTCGTCCGTTTCGGANNCGGACCTGATGACCCACGCCAGTACCAGGTTGACCCTGATCAAGTTGTCCAGGAGGAATCAATCACTGTCGATGGCTTTCCGGCTACCAAAAGGACACTTGAGGGGCCGTTAGGGGGTAGTGTTTCGGTGGAAGTTCCCAGTGTAAATGAATATACCTATGTGATCTCTGCCTATCCTCCTGATTCTGAATTGATCGGCACCTTTGACCAGATTTTAGACCAAATAANNGACCCATTACTGTTTCCTCACCGACAGCAGGAGCCACAGTTACGAGCCCGCTAACAGTAACCGGACAAGCACCTGGAACCTGGTTTTTTGAAGGGAGTTTTCCGGTGGCACTTGTTACCGCTGAAAATACAGTACTGTCTCAAACTGCAGCTGCAACCGAAGAAGATTGGATGACTGAAGAGATGATTCCGTTTTCGGCTACACTGACCTTTAATCCCCAAGAGGCTCTGATTGGCTATTTACGTTTTGAAAAAGCTAATCCCTCTGGACTACCGGAAAACGCCTATACCTATACCTTGCCGGTTCGGTTTGAACAGTAAAAAATAAAAGTCCAAATAAGCAAGAATTACATGTTCAAAGACCCGAGAGCTCGGTGAATGAGAAGTGCCGGCCACACCACTGCTTTTAAAACTCCTAAAATAACATCGCCAACATTGTTAGCGTGTTGGATATAGTAGACAGCAGCGCCAACAAAACCAAGCCCGTATACTGCTGATGATCCGCCACAATCTTTCATAGGTTAACTATAGCAGGTTTTACTTAACAATACTTTTTTAATAACAGCTAAGTATGATAACATTAACAGCATTTATTGTTTATGAAAATGACTTACTGCTTAACTATAGTCGTGTCTGTTTGGGATCTTTCTCCTTGTGACTGATCCACTGCTTCTGTTTTAAAGCCTAAACTATCAAAAGCATCATGATCTTTCCTAACATCTTCAGATGTTATTCGACACCAGAGAGTAGCATTAGGGTTAGATCTTCTTAAGAATCATTCAAAGGCATCAATTGTATGACGTCTTCTAGTATCTGAGTGCTGATCTGCTGAGGCTACCGGTTCGTTTTCACGAGACATATACACATAATATTACCCAGCAAACATATCTCCAAACTTTGAAGCAACAACACTTAAGTAAAGGAGTGGACAGAAATACTAGATATAAAAACTTATTCTAACACCCTTTTGACCACGGTAAAATCTTCTCGATTTAGAAAACTATCGACATCTTCTTCACTCACCTTGCCGCCATCTTTACCCTCAATTTGCTGATACCGTGCGTTGATAACTTTGCCACTGCCGCAATAGATACCAACATGACCAATACCGTTAGGGAACTGCGGGTTGTAGTGGCCCCATCCGCCCTTAAAGAAAAGTAGGTCACCAACTTGGAGTTCCTTTCTATCTGGAGGAATAGTCTTACCAACTGAGGCTTGGTCTAAGGCAGTCCGCGGCAAATTTATGCCGATGCGTTTATACAAGTATTGGACAAAGCTTGAACAATCAAATACTTTCGGCGTTTGCGCAGGTTTGGCTCCGTATTTATAAGGCTTGCCAAGATGTTTTCTGGCAAAATGAAGGAGTCTACCTCGTTTGTTCATAAAGACATTATACAAAGAACAAAAGTCGTCACGTTGAGTAGTTATCTTTAGAAGACAAGAGACCGTAGTGACCAAAGCGTAGATAAATAACCTGTGCTACACTTAAAGAGGTATGAAAGCTGTCATTAACTGGAAACTCTTTTTTATTCTCCTTGGTTTAAGTTTATTTAGTGTTATCTGTGTACTGCCTTACGTTCTGACTGTTCAGGGTGAAGTCATACAAGCAACAGGGGTACCAATTGAAGCCATACTTCTGGTTCAGTTTGTTCAAAGTATTATTCTCTTTTCTATTGCCATATTTTTAGGGCTCTTGTTTACCAAAAAAATCAATTTTCACCTCCCGCTTTTTGAGGCAATCGTACATAGAGAGAATTCTAAAGAAGTCTTAAACAGGATTGCGGGTATATCTATCCTGTTTGGAGTGGTAACGGCAATCAGTATTTATGTTTTAGACGTGCTCTTTACTGCCCAAGGGGCTGGGATCAGCACCCATCAGGTCTATGCACCTGTTTGGCAAACACTGCTGGCTGCTTTTTATGGCGGAATTGCAGAAGAAGTCTTAATGAGGTTATTTTTAATGACATTCTTTATCTGGGTTAGCATGAAGCTCTTCAGACGAGACTACCCACCGACAGCGGGTATTTGGATCTCAATTGTTCTAACTGCTGTTATTTTTGGTCTGGGACACCTGCCGATTACCGCCTCGTTAACTGCTATAAGTCCGCTGGTTGTGGTCCGGGCGGTAGTGTTAAACGGTGTGGGAGGAGTGGTTTTTGGCTGGCTTTTTTGGAAGAAAGGACTTGAGTCGGCCATGATCGCTCACTTTACCACTGATATTGTTCTCCTTACCCTGTTGCCGCTGGTGTTTTAGTAGTATACACCTGACTCCACCTAGTCGAGTAAATTCGAACGTATTTGACTTACGAGGCTAATAATAATTCCAATAACTCAGGGAGTAAAACAAACGTTAAAGTTTAGCCAAAGCAGGTTTCCTAACTTAGTCCCTTATTTACTGCAGTCATCTAATTAGGCAAGTTTTACGTAAACAAGATCAATAAGTTTCTTAGTTACAGTCATAGTGATAACAATAATTGCTATTCCCACAAAACCACTTATTTCAACTTCACTACCAAATATAAAGTCAATAACTGCAAGGAACACAAATTTCGACACAAATAGAATCCCCCAAACTCCAACAACAAGAGCTGCTGTATACTTTTTCCCTTGTCTCCCTTTAAAATGACACACCACTAACGACTTTAACCGAAAAGTAATATCTGTCAAAAATTGCAACACAACTGCCACAAAAAAGGTTGTTGAGTAAGACCATGTATTGAGGATGTTTGTATAGTCTTCGAAGAAGCCAAGTATTACTGCGTATATTAAAATACCAAGCACCGTTTCTTGAAATAATTGCTGTTTTGGACTTGCAGAATTCTTAGCTTCCCTCATCGTCACACATACTATCAAATAAGTAGTGAGTAAAATTTGAAGAACAATAAATTACAATGTTTCTGGTGGATGAATAAACGCCAAGAATGAAAGAAACGACAAAAAAGCTAAGAGACGATATGTATTCATATTTTCACTACTTCTCAGTTATTAGTTTCAACCTACGTAGTCACTTTTGTTTGCGTTTATCGAGAGAATTGCCAAATATTAGGCCAAGAACAAAACCTACGCCTGCCCCCGTAGTTGAACTATTAAACACCAATAAGCCTACTGTAAATCCAATACTTGTTCCAAGTGCTATACCTAGTCCAGTATAGGTGCCCGGTTGATAGTTTTTCTGTTTCTCTGTCATAAAACAATCTTATTGTACTGTGTGGAAACAAGTAAAAAAACCACTAGCAAGCGTATTCAGTTAGACTATATATAATCCAAATGAGGTTACATCGGGTTTCGTATCATCAAATATATCCGACCATGATCTTTAGAGAACGTCATGGCGATTGAGTATGCATCTTTTTTCCATCTCATCAAGCCAGTTTTCTCATCAAAACTATATTCTGCCTCCTGCTGGTATTTTTCCTGATACGCTTTAATTACCATATCTCGTTCTTCATCACCATCGGGTAAAGGAAAATACTGAGTATATTCCACCTCGCCACCCTTTTGGTTTAAGAGCCCATAGCTGCTCTCATACTCAGACCAAGAATCACCTAGTTCTACAATATTTGGATAGTCTTGGTAATAGCGGTTAACTTCCTGGTATTCATCAGCCGGCAAATACACCTGTACGTACGCATAGTTTTTCGGGTTGTTACCATAGTGTGAAGCGGAAACTTTATACTTGCCGATTTCTCCTTCCACCCTTTCATCAGATACTAATTCTTCGTTTACTTCGCTCATCAGAGAGCGATAATATTTTAATATTTCTTCAGCCGTTGCCTCTGTTTCAAACACCACATTGTAATAATTCACAGGTTTACCAAAATAACCGGCAACGTTGACAGGGTCATCGTTGACAAAAAATTTCGATGCGCTCACTGTTTTCATTTTATAAAGTGGCACGGTTTCAAGCGGATATTTTTCAAGCAAAAAGTTTTTCTTATTTGCAGTTTGAGGTGTGTTTGCGCTCGTAGCTGCCGGAACATTCTTATTCTTACTACCTAAGTAAAAGTAACCAAGCAAGCTAACGCTGAGTAGAATTAGTATAAGGACAATGACAAGTGATTTTTTATGTTTCATAGATTTTATCC
The DNA here is from genome assembly GCA_002335355.1 of Patescibacteria group bacterium UBA1449. Lineage (GTDB taxonomy): Bacteria > Patescibacteriota > Microgenomatia > UBA1400 > UBA1449 > UBA1449. The sequence continues at coordinate 2,082 of DCTD01000027.1, read as the reverse complement.
ATTATTTTTTTATACATATCACCTATTTTTATCTCACTGATGGCTCTGATACCACCACCGGAAGAATCCCAGTTATCTTTGTTTGATTCCTAGCTCGCTCCCATACCCTCTACATATGTTTTTTAAGTTGCCCATCGTTACTAGTTTAGCAAATGCTCTTGTGGGCATAACATCTTTACTTGACTGGGAATCCGTATCCTCTGAACTTGATTATTGAAATTATTTGACCTGTTTTAGACTACTTCCATCACAACCAATAATCTCTTTTTTCTCAATTATTCAGTTTTGCCAATTTCATATTTTTATAAATCGAAATACTATTTTCTTTAAGGCTTTTCTTATAGCAGTACTTAATTGTGTGCACTCCAAGAATATGTAGCAAAGTTTATCCCCATCATAGAAAAGCGAATATCTCCACTAATCACTGTTTGATTTCCGCTTCTGCTTACTTTCCCATCAAACTTACCATAAACTGATACACCATCCTGCTTCATCTTCACCAAAAAACTAACATTACTACCTGCAACTTGCGCTTCACCGCTAAAACCATCCACAGTAGCTGTACCCGTACCAGATTCATTCAACTGCAGTGTTACCGGTAAGCTATCCTCAGCCTCTACATCTCCTTTGACATTTTGTAAAATTGCACTTCCACTATAGTTACCTACTATTCCCTTTGGAATAATTGATCCTGTAGAAGTTTCCTGTGGTTGCTCATTATTAGGAGTATCAGTCTCTTCTGTTTGATCCCTTCCAGACGATTTAGTATCTTTATCAACTTCACTAGACTCATTTTGTTTTCCTGTAACTTCTTTTTCTTCCACTATTTCCTCTTGTTCAGACTTTTTATTTGTATTGTTCAGGAATTCTTCTACTTCTTCTGTTGTCATTGGTTCTTGATTTTTATTTAGGCTTTGCAACCACTGTTCAACCTCTACCTTTTCCATTTCTGCTACAGTCAGTTCTCCTGGATATTTAGTTTGTTTTATAACTTGAAAGGATGGATGATATTCAAAATTGGTTAAGTCTATTCCAATAACCTTACCTTCTTGCGCCGATTCCCGAAACTGCTCTAGACCGATCATGACTGAGTCGAACTTGCCAAAAGCTGTGCCGAGATTACTAGGGATATTAGTAATGGTCAAGACGTTGGCAATTGGTTCGGTAACACTTCTAATATCTTTGACAAAAGATGATACTTTATTTTTGTCCCCGAAAGCGATTTGGGCTCCATCTTCAGTTACTTCCAGAGCCAAGTCAACGCCGACAACTACTGTCGTAGTGGTAGTCAAAGTGCCTGCAGTTGCCAGTCCGGCAACACCGCCGGTTAGAACTACTCCGCCGACAAAACCCGCTACCTTACAACCATCTTTTATTACTACTGCTGAAGTCTCTAATTTTTGAAGAGTATCTCCAGCTTCATTCCAACCTTCCGCTGTTGTCTCATCCTGAGCTTGATTGAGGATAAGCTGTGCCCGCTTGGCATCGACACCCAAATGCTTAGCTAAAGTGGCAATACCTTTGAATTTTGGCGCTTTATCATAGATATCAGTTATTTCTTTAGCAGTGTAAGCGTGTGCAGATTTAACAAGATTAAGGTTTAGGGCAGTTTTTTCTGCTTGCGTAGCGGCTGATTTCTCCAGGGCATTAACTTCATTTTCGAATGTATTCCAATCCTGAATAAGTGCAGTCATATCGTTGTCCCAAGTTGCATGATCTACATAATTTTCTGCATTAACCAGAATGTTATCTGTGCGGTAACGCAGTAAAAGGTATTCTTTTGAATGATCATACGTTGATTGCAGAACCTGTTGCTCAGAACGATCCCTTTGTGGATAAAATCCGATGCCAATGATAACAAGTAATGCGACAGTGAGAATTGAAATTAGAAGAGCTTTCTTTTTCATTTTTGTGACTAAATGGTACAAAATTTGTAAAATTATTACAAGTTAACTTAATGCTATTGAGCCTGTACTGCTTAAACAAATTTAATTAGGGAAAATGGCTTAGTAGATCGAAGACGTGTTTATATTAACAGTAATAGTATGCTATGCACCGTGCTCCGCTTCCCGTCAATTAAAT
>DCTD01000090.1 GCA_002335355.1 Patescibacteria group bacterium UBA1449 | reverse complement strand
GGCTAGCACCGCTCACTCCCTTTCATGCCACTTACTTCTGTCCTCGCCTGTGTTGTAGCGTTGCCGGAAAGCAACTGCCTGGGCAAGCTCATTGGGTAGCTGATTGATTGGTACAGGGATACCTTTACGACCCTGGCAGATGACCTTGTAGCCATTGTTTTCGGCTTTTACGGCGATACATCCCAAACCGCTTGAAAGCTCCACTTTGGTTACCTGAGCTGCCCTGCCAATTGTAATTTGGCTTAAACTACCTCCATTGTTTAAAAGATCTGCTTGGATTTGGCGAAGCAGTGCTTCTACCTCCTTAAGCTGTTCATCAGAATACACGGGACGTGGGTTAGGTAGTCGTCCGAAACGAGCTGGCATCTTCTACTCCTCACTATTGGATTATTTGATCGTTCCAGCGATTGTAAATGACTTGGAGTACAGTGAGAAAGTCGTTCACCGAAAAACTCAGATGAGCGATGTCCCGCTCAGGATTCTGGAGTAGGTCGAGCGTCCACCTAAGTGGCTTGCATTCGATCACCAGAATAGATCCAGTAATCCGGATAAGGATTGGCTGGTGCTTGGGATGGGTGGGGTCGCTGAAAACGAATACAGGGAAAGGACTTCCTTTCTCAACGATGAACCGTAATTCGCCTTGGCCGACGAGTACAACGCGGTCGAATTGTTCAACCGCTTCTTGCACCCATCCAGCTACTAATTTGGCCATTTCCTCACCGCTAAACTTAGCTATGGCTACCATGTGAACCTCTCATCATTATGTGTTGTCGCATACTGTCTATTCAGTTGTAAAAGATCAAGGCAGGGCATCTCTCCTTTCCAGTGTGATAGTACCTGTGCTGACAGGCATGTTGGAGTAGAGTGATACGAATTATGCTATTATAACACTACATAACAAATACACACATTAATTGCTTAATTTATAAATGAAAACTGCCCCTTTGCATGAAATAAAGTTGGTGTATAATTTTATCAATTTATGCTTTAACATAAGCAACTGAAGATGAAGATATATGGATAGAATGCTGGCTTACAAACCAAAAGCTTTGAACAAATAAAGGCGGAACACTTGCGTTCCGCTTTTTTTTTGAGCAAAAGCACAACTCTACGTGCACCTTAACATCATTCTTCCGTAAAGAAGGCACCTTTATGAGCCTATAGTAATAGACTTAGAAAGGTGCCTTCTCGTGAGAAAAGATCACAGGAAGAATCAAATATAGTCGTAAATTTAAGAGGGGGAGGAGAGTCATGAGTACGGCTTATGTCACAAGCTCAACCGAACTTAGGGCATTGTCGAGTGAAATCCAAAGGGCAACTCTTGCTGTGGCGATCTACCGCATGGTCGATGGAACAGGTTTTGTTATCCTTCGTGGAGATACTCAAACAAAGGTATTTGAGATCGATTTTCGAATGGGTAGAACAAAAACCATGCTGGAATCAACTATGCATTGGTTGATGCCTGAGAATCTCGAGGTGAAAAGCTTCTCTGAGGGCGACTTCTCTGTGTTTTGTCTTCAGATTAGCAAAGACATCACTGTGGTTGCTGTCGTCCGTGGAACCATGGAGGATGCCCGGGAGGTCGCGGCAGCCACTAGCAGAGTACTGAGGTAACAGAGGGAGAGAATGGATGGATATGAAGACAATTGTCTTGGGGACTCAGCCATTAAATGAAGTAGTTCGCCGTATGTGTGAAGAAATGGTGGACAGATACAGAGCTTGTGTCATCGTGGCGATAATCCCGGAAGAATACCGTCAACGACCTCTAGGATATGGGAAGCAGCACATCACGAGCGATGAATTTTACGAGTTTGTGTCACGGGTTCATGAGCAGGCCAACGCATCATTCATCGCGACTGCTCTTGATAGTGGCCACTACGGAATTGGCCTGGTTGAGCAATCAGAAAACGAGAGTCAAAGCATTCTTGTCTGGCAAATCTGTGGGAGCATCGTGGCTATTGGGGTAACGGAACCGAAAGTCGTGACTTTCAGTAGGCTGGTCATGTGGATCAAGCTGAAGATGAGCATCATCATGAAGGAGGTGGAAGAACCGTCACATAAGCCAATGGAACTGGTTGCTAGCTTGTTTTAGAGTCATCGAGAGGGGAGGAGGAAATGACTCAAACACTGGTTCGGCCAGAAGCACTAGAAGTGCAACGAAGGAGCAGACATCCACGGGAATTGCGCGATGATGGAGATCAATCCAGAATGATCTGTGTCATCGATGCAGAGGGCAAGCCATGCTACATCAAAGGGGTAATTCCAGGTAATCGATGGATTCAGTCCAACCGAGGACCCCGCGACTAGAGACAACACGTAGAGACCGCCGCTTGGGCGTGTACACATCACACACGATGTATGTACATACTACCCAGGCGGCTTTCTCTTTTTATTGATCTTTTTTGTCCATTTTATTCAGCTTTTTTGCTCCCGTTACCAACTCCCGTTTTACTTCCATCAGTTTTCTGCTTGCTCTGAGTTGTTCAGGGTATCTGCCAGTGTTTTGTTTGACCAAATGCCGAACCTGCCTACCCACACTACGGTGAGTCAGCTCAGAGTATTCCTGACCAAGAACTCCACGTCGTTTTAAGCGTTCCTCAGTTTGAGTAATTCTAAACAGATTAGCTGCCAATTCAGTTCTGCCCATATAATCATAGATATCTTCTTTGGGATCGAGTTTTCGGCGGTTGCGTAAAAACCATAGACTAGAGTTATACATGCCTAAGTACCCTGCATTGGTAAAATTTGAGTAGTTAGAAACACCAGCTCTTTTGGCAGTACTGGCCAAAGCCTTATTACCTTCTTTAATCTCTTTCCGTACTAACACCCGTTCGATATCTTCGGCTCCCTGCAAGTAAAGTTCAAAGCGTCGCGTTTGTTGGGAAAAATAGAACTGGGCTTGAGCCACCTCAGGTTTTTTGGGATCGCCATTCATGGCAGTTAAGTAACAGGCAAAGCGGGTCAATTTATAATCTCTGACTTCTTTCCCGTCTTGTTTTCTCATTGTTACGATAAAGTTAGTGTCAAACGGGATATCCAAAGTCATACAAGCAGCAATGGCCCGTTGGATAACTTTTTCAAAACTCTTCATCGTTTTATACCCAAGCATGAGCATAAATTCCGAAGCCCACCAGTATGTAATTTTGTTTTCGTTTCGGAACTGCTCAAAATCGACTCGGATATTAGTTGGTTGCTTTTTCATACCTTTTTATCTCTTTTTGATTTAAACAACTGTCAAGATTTAATCGTACTGTAACAAAAAAATCATAATATCTCTAGCAATTCACTTAATAACAGGGTACAATTGCTTGCTCACATGTTATGCAAGAGGACCCGGAGTCCGTTTGTGCCTTAGTAGGCTAAGCAGTGGGTTTTTGTTCTTTGAAAACACCTCGGACAGTGTTAAAAAAATGAGAGGAGAGGATCATGTATCAGAAACGGCTGATTATCTATCAGGGGTTTAAATCTGTGGGATACGTCATGTTTCTGGCTATCGGTTTTTTAGCCTGGATTGTCGCAATGTTCTTTGTAAGGGATGCCTACGATGTGCTGTTCTTTGTGCCGCTCTTGCCAGCGGGATATCAAGGAGCGGTGAGTACGCTGTTAACAGTGTTGTTAACGTCTTCCATTGCAGGTATTCCCTATGTTCTCGTTAGTTCGCTTATCGAAATGGATGAAAGAGCCTTAACACATGGAACGCAACACAGGTGGTCATGGTTCGTATACAGGGTGCTCAGCGGCAGACTTTTTTGGTTGGCTGCTCTACAAGGTATGGTTATGGTGGCTTCGGCAGGAGCTAACACACTGCATCATGCCATATTTCAGGCAGTTCCTGAGATACACGTTGCGTGGTACATCAGTCTTGGAATGTGGTTAGGAGTATTCTATCTGGTCACAAGCATAGAGGCAGTAATCTTGTTCATGATTATGGACATCGATAATAACCTCCATGACCTGTATGATCAGGGGTAATTCTAACGGTATCAGCAAATGGGAACTCGTGTCCGAGGTCACAGTGAGGCTGTTTCCTAGTTTCACAGAATAGCTTGTCTGTCTTCAGAGACTTTAAGCAGTCACGAGTGAAGATGGATAGGCTACGTGCATTCCTAATATCTTAACTGATAGGAGCGTGAAATGGCTGGGACGTTTTGTTCCAATCTGTTATACGGGCTGTTGAAAGTATTCACAGCTGCACTCAGGGTGCTCAAGATTGCGATACTAGTCATTGTACTAGGCGCATTCGCAAGCATGATTTGGGTTGGTGGTCAGTATGCACTGACGATCATCCAAAATAACATTCTCTAGGTGGTGTACCTATCGGAAAGATCATCAGGCGGGGTGCAGACACCGTTTTTAAGAGCCGGCATATGTGCCACTCTCTAAACGGACAACTGCATCCCTTTCCCCAGTGGCTTTGAAAGATTCAAGGTTAGTGGAGAAAGGGAAAATCTGTTTTTACTTCTTTAATTCAACTTCAATTTCCATGAGACGGTTGTATTTTGAAACCCGTTCTCCTCGGGCTGGTGCTCCGAATTTAACAATATCAGATCCTATCCCAACGGCAATATCAGATACAAAATCATCATTAGTTTCTCCACTACGATGAGACAAGACTACTTTCCAGTTGGCTTTCTTGGCAATCTGGATTACCTGCATAAATTCAGTAACAGTTCCGATTTGGTTGGGCTTAACCAAGACTGCGTTACAGTAGTGGCCATCAGTGGCTTTCTGAACCCTTTCAGGATTGGTGGTTAAAAAGTCATCGCCTACAATGGCCGTTTGGGTATTAGCAAAACATTCAGTTAGTTTTTTCCAACCATCATAGTCATCTTCATACAACCCGTCTTCAAGATAGGCAAAGTCGTACTTGGTCGTTAGCTCCTGATAGTAGTTAATCAGATCATCGGCAGTGAGTGGGAATGATTTGTCAGAAATATGGTATTTACCATCTTGGCCGTAAAATTCAGTTGCTGCAGCATCAAGTCCAACTTTTACATCAACATTGAGCTGGTACCCAGCTTGACCGATGGCCTTTTCCATCCATTCAAGACCATCAATATTGGTTAAAAATTCACCAGTAAAACCTCCCTCATCGCCAATTCCCTGAAAAATACCAGCTTGTTTAAGCAGTTTTTGAAGGGTTAAGTAGACTTCAGTACCCATGCGCATCATCTCGGCAAAAGACTGGTTAGTCCGTGGCAAAATATGAAATTCCTGGAACTCAAGCTTACCATTGCCGTGTTTGCCGCCGTTGATAACGTTAAACGTTGGTTGTGGCATGGTGAACGTATTCGTAAGCTTGTAGGTGTCAAATACGTATTGATAAAGCGGTTTACGGTTTACGACTGCGGCAACCTTTAAACAGGCTTCGGATACCGATAAAATTGCGTTGGCTCCGAGGTTGGCCTTGTTTTCCGTTCCATCAAATTCTTTCATTTTAGTATCAAGTGCTTCTTGGTTGGTGACATCCATGCCTAAAAGAGCTGGTGCGATTTTGTCATTGACGTTTGCTACTGCTTTTAAAACCCCTTTGCCTAAGAACCGTTCCATATCTCCATCACGTAGTTCAATAGCTTCGTGAGAGCCCGTAGAAGCACCAGAGGGAACAGACGAGATAGCAAAACTACCGTCTTCAGTTTTTACTAACGTTTCCACTGTGGGGTAACCGCGGGAGTCTAAGATTTCTCGGGCATGGATGTGAGAAATATTCATTGATATATGGTACGTCATCCTGGAAGTCGATGTTTCGATTGATTGATAGGATGCTATCGCTAAGCTCCAGAATGACGAACTTTAAAAATAATTATTTTGACCTTACAAGTCTATCAACTTTCTTTCAGTTTTTGCAATATATCTTCTGGTGGCAACCACTAGATCAGGAGGTACAGCAATACCACTAACACCATTTCTAACTAAGGTTTCTGTGTAGTGAGGATACTTGCCTGCAGCTTTGGAGATGACAATGACTGGTACATCCTGTTTGTGAGCGTATCGGATAGTGTAATCGATGAGCCATTGGCAAGCAGGATCAAGTTCGTTAAATAACGGCAACACTTCAGTGTTGCTGGGGTCAACTCCTAGCATAAAGGTGGTTAATACATCCTGGTTAATAACGATACCGTCAAGGCCGCTTTTAACATATTGGGGTAGGTTAATAAGATTAGCAGGTGTTGATAATGCCAGCCAAACTTTTAAGTCTGAAGACGGTGCAAGTCCATATTTTGCCAGCAGAGATTTCATCCGGTCAAATTCCTCTTTTGAGCGTACCATTGGAATAACTACATGAACCACAGATGAGTGTTCTCTGATTTGTTTTAAGGCTGATAACTCGGCTTCAAGGAGTTGGGGATGGTAGAGGTGGCGCAGACTGCCTCGAAAACCAAGTAAGGGATTTGATTCAATTGGTTCAAAACCATGGCCGTCGCCTAGTTTTCGCATTTGGTCACTCGTAAAGTCGGATAGACAGTAGTAAATATCTTTATGTGGGATGCTGGTTAGAGCATCCATTAACTGCTTTTTTACGACGGCGACAATTTCAAGGTTTCGATTGGTAGTAAGTAACTTTTTTGGATGGACTGCCAAAGAAGCTATAACGAGCTCACCTCTAACCATAGCAATACCATCAGGTTGAGCTGATTCGACACTCAGGGTTAAAGAGGCAGTAGGGAGATCTGCAAAAACTTTAACGGTCGTTTTTACAATTGGAGGTAGTGGTTTAAGTTGGTTTTCTTCTTGGGTACGGGAAAATGAAAGTTTTTGACCTAGTGTATTTGGAGTCCCACTATAGACAAGTCCATTACCTCCATCGATAGTAACAATCTGGTTTGCCTTAAGCGTTTTTGTTGCTGATTGAGTACCTAATACAGCTGGAACACCAAGTTCTCTGGCAATTAAAGCTGCAGGTGAGTTTTCGCCATCAAGGTCAGTAATTATGCCTTTGCAGTGACGGACGAAAGGATATAAATCTGTTGTCAGTTGCTTAACCACGGCAATCTCATCGTTTCTTAACCACCGAATATCTTCAGCATTATCAACAAACTGGACTGTTGCCGTTACCATTCCAGGACTACCACCAATACCCTCTAACAAAACTGGCAATGGTAAACGGGATTCAGCGTCATGGTGCACTTTGGGTGTATGGCTTTGTTTTGCTGTTGCGTAAGGTTGAGTTTGGACAATATAAAACTGGGTATCTTTTAGAACCCACTCAACTGTTTGTGGGTAGTAGTGGAGTTTGTGAATGGCGTTGCCATACTCTGTGAGTGTTTTTAGATGTTCGGTAGTAAGTTTTGGTAAATCCTGTTTTTGGCTTGAAACAGACTTTATCTCAGTTTTGTTTCGATATCTAGTTAGATATGTCGTCTGAGGATGGTGACTGGTCGCTGCTACTTTAAAAGTTTGTTTATTGATTGTGTATTGGTCGGGTTTTTCCTTGGTGTGAGTGAGGTATTCACCCAAGCCAAACACGGCTTCAATTGTATACTCGTGTCTATCTTCTGTTTTTGTATTAAAGGTATGGAGAAGACCGGCTACATCACTATCCACCATGGTTTGAACAATAACAGCGATGCGATTTTTGAGCGGTTGAGGGTGTTTTTGAAGCTGGTAAGATGAAAAGGCAGCTAGCCAAACTTCTTTAGTAAGTTCAGCAACTGTGTTTTCACCAATGATATTTAAATAAAGCGGGTTTTTCTCTGGGGTAGCTTCTTTTTCTAACCGTGAGGCCCGGATAGCCACTTCTTTGCTCGTTGTTTGGTTGCATAAAGCTTCATAGGCATCAAAGATGGCTTTGGCAACGGGTTTGGGTAAGGGAAAAGCGAGAATATGCTGCTGAATGCGCTTACTGGTCCGTTTAAGGCTTTCAGGATTTTGTTTATTAAGTAACAGAAGCTCTTGGCTGATCTGTTTGAAGAGCTCTTCCTGTTCTAAATGAGCTTGCAAAGCTTCTGTTGTAATCACAAATCCTGGGGGAACTGGTAGTCCAACCTCATGAAGCTCTCCTAAACTTACTGCTTTATACCCAACGTTGTTTATATCGTCACTGTGGATTGTCTGTAAGGGCAGAATATATGGCATGGGAAAAGATGAATTGAAATTACATCCACTTTTATATTACGCTAGAAAGAGGATTCGGTTCAAGTAGTGAAGAATGAAATATTTACGCAATTGCTAGTTACATTTTGTTATTACACCGCTATAATTACCAAATAGTATTATGCGTAAAGCATAAATAGATATAAAACAAGACAGAACTATGGCAAACAGCTGCTAGAGTGTTTTGTCTTGTTTTTGCACCTTAATAAACACAATCTAAGTTATAACCCACGATTGGGTGTGGCTGAAAAGGAGATACAATGATGTCTTTTTTTCGGCCGCACTCGGAAGTGGGCGATACGAGCGCGAGCATTATGCAGAGGAGGAGAAAGAGTGTCTTCAGGTGATGCTAATGGTGTCTCACTCTGTAATCGCAGCTGTGAGGTAGCGGAAAAACGGAAAAAGTCGAAAACAGCACCTGAACGCTGTCGTCGCTGCAACCTCAATCCAGACCGTGAGAGGAACAAGCGAACAAGGAGCACCCGTTGATAGTCGCCTGAACACATCTGCAGTGGAGAGATCGCCCGTCTCTTCAAACAAAGGAGGATCTATCCAGACATGCGACTATAGGGAGGGGTAGTCAAATGGTAGGAAAACCTATCTGTGATGATCCAGACCACCAAGTACTCGGTTTGGTAAATCAACACGGTACATGTCTAATCTGTGAGGTGGTAAAGGAGCGCGCAGCAGCCAGAACATCGGGATCTTCTGCAGACAACGGGAGTTTCCAGAGTTCACAAGGAAGTGAACACCGGGTTGTTGTGAGGCCTCCGTGTTGGGTTGGACCCAGAGGAGTTCTGTAAAATGGGTCAGATATATCTGCCCATTCAGCCTAAGAAGTATGGAGGAGGTATAAACCGGTCACCACGGTCTCATGGAAGATCGCAAAAAGGAGCTCGCTGCGCAATCGGCCGGAAAGAACTGAATAAGCGATCTAAACGTGAGAACAACATTTGCGAGCGCTGTGGGCTTTGCCAAGTACAGTAGTCAAGGAGGGGTTGTGTCTAGTCACAGAGGTCTAGACAAGTGCAAGGAGTGCTCGGGAAAAGAGAATTGTTCGCCAAGTAAATGTACTGCAATGAGGGCACTCCTTGCTNNGCCGGATGGACCAGATCCGCAGGTACAGATCACACCTCAGGAGTGGCGTCCACTTGTCGTCGGCAACAATAGCTGATAGCTTAGAGTGTGTTCAGGTCGGGCACGTGGAGGTGGTGAGTTTCACCAACCAAAACCCTCCACGTGCCCGGCAACAATATTTTAGTATTTTCAAATTGCTTCTTGATTTGTTCTCTGTTATTTATATAATTGGTTTTATCTCTGTTTAACAGAGATAAAAATAAGGCTAATAAACATACCTTATTTTTTGCTCTTTAAATAGCTTGACGAATACTCTTACATGAAAGCTACAGGGAGAAGGTGAGGCCTTTTGCCTGTAGCTTTCATCATGAGAGGGATGAAAAAACACAAGGGTGTTGAAGCTACACAATCAGNNCATGTTTCCACAACTCATTGATCTAGGAACCCCCATGGTAGTTGCCCGGGTGCATGTCGGACGGCACGTATGCGTACGTACTCGAGCTGATCCGACAGGAGTGGAATCCCCGAGTGCCAACTAGGTGCGTAGTTTTTGTAGCAGGACAATCATCCTGCTGGTCTACACCAAGCCGACTAAAGTTAGCTCCTCCTCTGGGCTGAGCGTGGGTATCAACCATCCAAGCTAAGGGTCAGTGGATCATTGGATGAGGATGCTCTCACTTAGTCTAAGTGGATACTTAGGATGGCGTTGTAGACGATCCTGGAAACCTGGTACTCTCAACCTGGAAAAAGAATACACCCACCTCGAAGCGGTCGTTCCGTTTCGTCAGCAGGCACAGTCTGCTGAAAAGAGGTAGAATTCCGTCAAAGGCAGGCTTTACATCCATAAGCGATTCTTTCCCTGGTGTGTTGCCACGGAGGGATCCCTCCCTCTCATCTCTCTGTGGTAACTACCACGCGTCAAGCACCAGGCTGGTTGCTTGTGAGACAATGTCGTCTCAAATGCAGGCAGTAAGTCTGTTTATATATGGGCTAGTAGCGTACGTGATATGCGGTCGAGGGAGATCGACATTGTGTGTCTTAAAGACACTCTTTTTCCTCTCTCCCTCACCCTGTCATCGTCTGCACTAGCCCTTTCCCGTTTTATCCATTTTTTAAATACATATTTCATATCTATTGAATTCTTAAAATAATTGTTTGTATAATAAAACACTTGCTAGCACTGCTAGCACTTTTTAGCTCGTTAACATGCTTGATTAACAATAGATGCTGCTTACCACAAGCAAAGTGTGGTATGAGCTGAAGTATTGGCTTCAGTTGATACCGCACTTTGCTGCGAGTTAATCTCTTAAGAAAAGAGAACAACTCAGGGGTGAGTAGCAAAGACGGAAATAAGCACCCTGCGCTTTAGAGTAAAAGTCTCAGGATGAGAACTCCCCTAAGAGGAACGGCTACCTCCTTTTTAGGTGAAGTCATGGTATGCGCTGCATCGCTAGAAGATGCTTTCGTGCAGTCTCAACCGCCAGGCGATTTGTCTAGGCAAGTTCTGTGACATAAAAGTGTAGCTGCACGCTGATTGCGGTTGAAGCCACTTGGGTGAAAGTACGCACTTGGTGGGAAACAAGTGGCACAAGGAGGGTTAGATACCTTTCTTTAACAGACTGCAAAGTGCCCGTGTGAGACCCTGCCTATCCCAAAAGAGGGCAAATCCATCACCCCGCCCTCTGATGTCTTTCGAGATTAGTGATAACTCTTCCTGGAGTTAGATTGGAGGTAAATTCCTCAGTTCGGAATCTAGCCTGCTAAATAAAAACCTGGAAGTTTGCGGGACGGTGGAAAGCGGTTCTTCCAATTTCCACCGTCCTGGACTCAGGATGGTTAATCAAGCACTTATAAATCCGCACCTATCGCGGATATTTGGATACTGGTCTATCCGTCTGGATAGGAGCTTGCCGTTTGGTAACTGCGCTCTGTTCAGGCGAATAGATATTCTCCTCCCATGGCGTGGATGGTGTTGAGTGTCGCATACTCAGTTACCCTTTCCTCTTTCCTCAACACTTAGCATCATCCACGCATCCTTTTTTTAAAATACTTAAAAAACTCTAAAACATTGTTTTCTTGAAAATAAAGCATATAATCGCATAATAGTTACATAAATAACAAGACACTAACAAGCAATGCTTTCGGTGGCTTGTTTTTTTGCCCTTTAACACGCTTGATACGTACAATTTCCCAGAACGTGGATATTGCAACTACTAGTTGAAATAAACTGTGGTCTTTGAAGATATTGTCGTTTTCGTAAGTGCTTCTTGGGGTGGAGAAGTACTCAACCAGATTAGAGGGAGGGAGTATGAACCTGTTCCTGTTTAATGGTCGACGAGGTCCATGGCACATCGTGAATAGTGAGTCGAATTTCGGTTGTGATGAAGATGGATTACTGGTTGGAGGTGCTAGAGCAAAAGATCCAGTAATTTGGATCAATGGCGAAAAAAGAATGCCAGTTCAAGAGGAAAGGCAACTAGCGCCTGAAGGTGACCGCATCGAGGATGTCTTAGAGCAGGGACTGCTGTTCAAGTAGCGATGCTGGCAGTTTCTGTTTGTGCAGAAAAGGAGACCATCCCCTCCTTTTCTGCTAAGTATATGGCAGGTTGTTGTGTATCAAGCACATAAGGGAAACGAATTATCGTATTCTCATGAAGACACATCATTGCGAGTCTTCGCAAGCAGACTATGATTATTTCAACTCCCTTTTACCAGGGTGCACAAGGATGGAGCGCACTAATCAGCTCACTTTCTCTTCCTCTTTTCACTCCATTCTTGTGCCCCAGTTTTTACGTTTTTATTCCAGCAAGTTACACAAAAAAGATGACTGCAATAACATAAAAATGTTCTGAACACAGATTTTGAATAAAATTTTATAAAAATGCTAACATTTGCAGTATTTGCGGGTAATGGAGACGTCTTCAAGATAAACACCATCAGGTTGGGTAAGCATGAAAATAATGACTTTGGCCACATCATGGGGGTCCATGCAGTGCTGCATGTCTTCTTCTTCAAAGCCGGCTTTGGCAAAAAGGTCTGTCTTCATGCCAGCCGGATAAACACCATAGACATGGACATTGGTTTCCATAAGTTCTTTCTGCAAAGCTTCAGTAAACCCATGCACAGCAAATTTTGAGGCGCCATAGATGGATTGTTCAGCTCGAGCGATTTTGCCTTGATTAGAAATTACGTTAACAATCTTTCCCTTATCTCGGTCTTTCATGTGTTTTATTACTGCTTTAGTGCAGAAAATGACGCCTTTAACATTGGTGTCAATAATAGTATGGATATTCCACTCATGACTGTCTTCAAGTTTAGCTTTATAGATTACGCCAGCATTATTGACAAGGGCATCAACTGTTTTTCCCTCAGAAAAGATCTGACTAAATGTTTGCTCGACATTCTGGTTGTTGATGACATCAACTTGATTNNTACTTGGTTTGGGAAATGTGAATATAATTCTGATTTCAATTCGTCCAATTTTTCTTGGTTGCGTCCAAGTAAAATCAGATTGGCTCCCTCTGCTGCGCACTCTAGGCTTAAGGCTTTACCAAGACCTGAGGTAACTCCAGTTATTGCTATCGTTTGGTTTACGAGTAAGTTGGGCATAGGGCAGGATAACAAACGGTCTTATTACCTATCATTATGAATGATAAAGAACGTATCATGCAAGCAGGAGTGAGAGGAAAATCGACTCTAGTTTTTTGCCAGAGTCGACACATGAATACAGTGAAAGTATTGCAATAAATAAGTTAACTTCGAATAAATGTCAGGACCTCATCACGTTTCTGAGCCATAAGTTCAGGAGATTTGGCTTCAAGATTTAGTCGCAGTAGCGGTTCAGTGTTAGAAGCTCTGACNNTTTGACATTAAACCAGTAGTCCGGGTACTCGATGGTGATGCCGTCCAGATTAGAGATCTTAGCATCGTGGTAATGGTCTGCTAAGGCTTTCATTTTCACTTGAGCATCGGCTACCGTTGAATTGATTTCTCCGGAATGGAAGTAGCGTTTGTAGGGCTTGATTACTTCTGATACTGGCTGGTTTTGTTGTGAAATGAATTGTAAAAATTTCAGAATCAAGACCATAGGCGCTTCAAACGTACCATAATCAAATTTATAAAAGTAATGACCTGATGACTCACCGCCAAACACTGCGTTTTCTTTTAACATCTGCTCTTTGATAAGTGAATGACCAACTCTGGTAACAATCGGTTTGCCGCCGGCTTCCTGAATCATGTCCAATGTGATCCGGCCAGGCCGAATATCATAGGCAACAGTAGCCCCTGGGTTTTCTTTTAAGGCAAGTTGAGCCATGATGCCGCGCAAGATTTCCTGACGGATAATCTCACCCTTATTATCAATAAAGAAAACCCGGTCTCCATCTCCGTCTGGGGCAATACCAAGATCGGCGTTATGCTTTACAACAGTTTCCTGCAACGGTTTGAGGTTTTCTTCAACCAACGGGTCTGGTGCATGGACGGGAAACGACCCATCAAGATCAAAATTTAGTTTTATTAACTCACACGGTAGTTTTAGNNATCTAAAGCACCCATGGCATTGGCTGCATCAACAACAATCTTTAGGGGCTTGATAGTAGCTACATCAATATCTTTGGTTTCTTCTTTCAAAGCATCTTCAAGGACATTCTCTTTTTTCGTAACAGTCCCTTTAGTTGAGACTGGAGAAAACTGATTAGCCATTGCCATATCACGGATATCGTTTATGCCGGAATCACCGCTGATGGGAATGGCATGGTGTCTGACCATCTTAAAGCCGTTATATTCTTTTGGGTTATGAGAAGCTGATACCTGAATGCCTCCATCGAAGTTGTAGTAAGCAACAGCAAAATAAAAAGTAGGTGTGGTTAACATGCCACAATCAACAACATTGACACCTGAATCCGTTAAACCCTTTATGAGCTGCTCTGACAGTTGAGGGCTTGAGACCCGCATATCACGGCTGACAACTATCTCAAGCGTTTTGCCAGGACTTTCTTTTTGTAAAAGCAGTGCATAGGCTCGTCCTATACGATATGCAGTGTCTTCATCCAATTGAGTTGGATACACGCCTCTGATGTCATAGGCTTTAAAAATTGATGGAGTGATTTCCATGATGTTCCGTCATTTTGATTGTAGTGAAAATGTATCTCGTCGTGTTAATCCATTAGCTGAAAGATTCACCACCTCTTTTTATTTTGAGAGGAGATCCTGAATCATCTGCTGGCAATGCTTGAAGCATAGCTTCTGCAGGCTGGAGTTCAGGATGACGTTAAGCATGACTATATTCACTACACCCATGTAATGACGTTTACAAATGTTTATAGTTCACTAATCCAAACACTGACATGCCACTGTAAGGGCATGATGGTTTGGCCGGTTTTGACAAGCGTATCAATAATGTACAGTTTCTGGTAACTTGTCAAGAGATGCTCAAGAGAATAGTCTACAGCTTGTTTCTTTAACTTTCCTACAATCCATGGTGCTCCAGCTACATTCTGGCCGGTTTTTATCAACAGCAGCAGTCTCACTTGGCGGACTATCATTAAAAACACAAACTCAATCGGTTCAGTTTTCATTACCATTTCAAGGGTAACTAAGGCCTTTTTCTTTGTTTTTGGGGACAGGAGCTCGACTAACTTAAAAATGAGAGCAGGGGTTTTAAATTCTTTAACAGTTGTTTTTGGTGGGAGTTTGCGTTGGGCAACTTTACCGATTGGCTTCTTTTCCCAAAGGATTACGTCTGATGAGTCCTGATATGAATGTAGCCAAGTAAGAATACCCTCCTGTTCTTTTGATTTAATTCGGGAAAAAAGATTTTCGATAACAATCGTTTTATCACTTCCAAAAAGGGAGCTACTAGTGAGGGCTTGAATAAGATCATTAAGCGCAGTTTTTTCTCCGTTTAGATAGATAACTTCTTTGCCATGCACCTTGGCCTGGGCAGTTAACCCATGCAAAAAGTCTCTTGAGCCAACGTTATAGTCTCCATGTAGTAAGTAGTTCATAGCTAGGGCAATTGTACCTTGTAAAACGCTTTATGTAACTATTTATGAGCAGATTCTTACCAAATTGTTATCTATCTCTTACAAAACCATATAAAAATGTGACTATTTCCATAGTTGAAAAAATTGTATGACAAGTAAAGATACACTCGTTTGTGAGTATCCAGGGTCAAAAATACTTTACCCTATGTCAGAAAGTCCCATTGTTCAGACTATTGAAGAATTGAGAACAAACTTTGGTAGTGTAGTCCGTGATGAGATTGAATATATTGCCAGTGATATGCCTGTATTAGGTGCTGTACTGACAACGAAAGCAAATATTTATGACAAAATTGGCGGGTTTGATCCAAGTGCTTATACACAAGGTGCAGCATGTCTTATGAGAGTTCTAAGAAACCAAGCGGCTGAAAGTTGCATTGTAATCCCAGATATTACTATTACGGACTTTGGGACTAAAGAAATGATAGAGGGCATTTCTTCACCGGAAGAAATGGCTGAAAGTTTTGAAGCAGTT
Source organism: Patescibacteria group bacterium UBA1449 (assembly GCA_002335355.1). Taxonomy (GTDB): domain Bacteria; phylum Patescibacteriota; class Microgenomatia; order UBA1400; family UBA1449; genus UBA1449. Next base: position 13,308 of record DCTD01000090.1, on the reverse strand, counting down.
TACCAACTATTTGTAACCTTAGAACCAGATTTAGGAGATGCTTTATCATCACTTATTCATTCGTACTCACTAAGTTATAGAGATACTCTGAGTATGAAAGCAGGGATTGCAGAAGCATATTTTATGACTCGTTTGGATATTGAAGATAACGGGATTTAGGGCTAATTAATGGGCTTATTGATCAAAGCCTCAAAGCCTTTTGGCTGGAGCCATTCTTTTATTTTATCCCAGACTATTTGGTTTTCTTGAGTAATAAAAGGTGCTGGAGTTGCAGTGGTACTTGAGCCCAATACAGGTAGGATTGTTTCGCTAGTTTTTTCCGGTTTACTATGAGGTTCACCTTTAATTCTTTGCAAATTCTTAAACGTAGTGTACTGGGGTTTCTTATTTCCGTCTTTATCTAAAAATGAAAAGTATTGAAATGGCCCTTCTCCAGCTTGTAACACAAATGGGGTAACAGCCACAATTTCAGAATTGTTCCAGACTGAGTTAAATGCCAGTTCAAAATAGCGACAGATTGTTTCATCACTTAATCCTTGGTTCGACCACCCGGTTTCAGTAATAAAAATGGGCAAGTCTTTTCCCGTTAACTGCTTTATAAGATCCCGTTCATACTGAAAAGAAATTATACTGTGATCATGTCGGTCTGCAGGTGAGCCGGAAAAAGCCGGATTTGGATAGCTGTGAGAATTCCAGCCGTCAATTCCTGCAAGCGCTTGTGGGTAACTGGCGTGCATTGTCAGTAGATACTGCCGCCACTTCATGTGTTGACTATCATTTGGCGCTGCAGCATCAAGAGCAGCTGGCAGGATAAAGAAATCATCATTTCTGTCTTTAAATGTTTGGACTGTTCGAGCTAATACTTCTGCATATTCTACTGGGTTTACTGTCCCTCCCCATTCGGTGGCATGGTTAGGTTCGTTATACACAACTATGTACCGGTTTTTTACCGGCCATTCAAGGTCATTTAAAAAATTGGCAAAATCAATGTCATCAAAATAAGTTGGCTTTGACCAGCCGTAAGGCGTCATGGTGGTTGCCAGTCTTACAATAGGAATGAGTTTTTTTTCACCGGCTTTTCGCATAAAAGCATTCCACTTCTCTCGGTTTCGGTCATCAGACCGAATAGGGACGGTAACGTATCCCCATTCGCCATCAGGACCGTTAACCAGATCACCAACAGCATCAATTTCACTGGCATCAAAGATATGAATCCCAAACTTATTGTTAGGCTGGGTGAGGGGATCAGATATTGCTTCTACTGTTTGATTAGTACCAAATAGTATCCCCAGTAGTAGGAGACCGACAATGGACCACTTCATATCCTATATTATATCATTTAGTAATGAGATTATTTGCGTAGAGTCTTAGTATACCGGTAAATGACGGTTTTGTTCAAACACACCAAACGTACTAGTAGGTAAACACTGTAAAAAAATCCTCCCCACAGAAACCTGCATGGAGGATCTTACTTAGCTTGGGTTTATTCCTGATTGTTACCAACCCGGAATTCATTAGTTTTTACACAATACGTAGCTCCCGTAGTTAAGTAATCACCCCAGAATCGGTCGGGATGAGTATTTACGTCTTCAAGGGTATACCATCCATTAGGACAGGTACCATCTTTAGAAAGTTTAAACACACTGTGTTTGCCAATGGTAATAAATTCACCATTAGGGCCCTCAGCAGCTTGGCCATAAAACCATTGCTGTACCACGTTCCCCTCAAGTTTAAATTCGCTTTTTTTTGCTCCTAAACCGGTTTCCATAACGATATCCATGCCCTCGTGGTAATCATTATCGCCAACAATACCATGGGGTCCATCTGGGTAGTAGGCTACTATTTGTGGATTTTTATCATGAGCTTTGAATGGTGCAGCAGCAGCTGAACTAGGAAAAATAACCACTAATCCAAGTAGTAATAAACTAACAAATACAATTTTCATAAGTATCACCACCTTAATAATAAATACAATTTATATATAGTTATTAATACAATAATTAGTCTAACGATAAAACGTAAGAGAAAAGATAAATATTTGTAAGAAATTAGACAGAGGTCTATATGTTACCGAATCCGTTTATATAGATAAAGATGATCTACCCAGATACCATGATGATTTATGCTTTGGGGGAGGTTGCCGTATTCAATGAAACCAAGGTTTTTGTACAGGTTTTGGGCTCGCTGGTTACTCCCAAAAACACTTAAAACTACGATGGCTATTTCAGGTAAATACTCATACGTTTTTTCAAGCACGAGCTCCATCATTTTTTTGCCAATACCACTTTCTCGATAGTCTTTTGCTACCGTAATACCAAAGGTACCGATATGCTTCTCGATACGGATACCGGCTCTTATGTCAGCTACAGCTACAAGTATGTCACCGTGAAAGGCAAGAATTAGTAGCCCTTTTTTCTCATTGATGTGATTTAAAGAAAATTCAATAAACTTTTCTTCATCTTCTAACGTAATCTCTTCTCCTTGGAAACTAGTAAACGTTTTTTCTTGCGAAATCGCATTAATATAGTCACATAAAACTTGGGCATCACTTGCTTGAGGATATCGGAATACTATCTCGCGACCTTGTTTATCGATAAACGTTTCAAGAATATTTTCAGGAACCATATATTAAAACAATATCAAAATATAGATTAGTAACAATAAAATTATGATATTCTTCTATACTTATTATTTAATTTATCAACTAATATACTGATTTGTTGCCATTTTTGTTTTCGATTTTCTAAACTGTCACTTTTGATTTCTAAATCTGTAGCTAAGTCGAATGTTGCATGAAACAAAGGTTCTGTTTCGTAAAAAAAACTATAGTTTTTAATAAAAAGTGCTGCATTGACCATATCATAAGCTATCGTGAGTTCATCTCTTTTTCCTAACGATAAAAGCAGATCTTGCCAAATAAGTATGAGATCAGGAAGATTACTAGGAGATTTACTTTTAAGCATAACTTATGTTATTAAGGAAAGCATAAAAGCAAAAATATAATACTAAAATAAACTCTTTTGACTGCTTTTAGCTTTTACGCCTAAGTACTCGAAAGCTTTCTTAGTAGCAACACGTCCTTGCTTAGTGCGTTTGACAAACCCAAGCTGGAGTAGAAACGGTTCAGCAACTTCTTCGATTGAAGTTGCATCATCAGCCATCGTAGTCGCAATCGTATCAATTCCCACGGGACCACCGTTAAACTTCTCAATAATGGTCTTTAAATACTGGCGGTCTTGGTGATCTAATCCAAGTGAATCAACTTCAAGGATATCTAATGCTTTATGAAGAATGGTTTCATCAATAACACCTTTGTTTTCAATTTCAGCAAAGTCTCTAACCCGCCGCAATAACCGGTTTGCAATCCGTGGAGTTTTTCGCGAGCGTTGGGCTAATTCTTGGGCCGCTTCTTTGGTAATGCTTACATGTAAGATTTTGGCTGAACGCATAATAATATTTTTTAAGTCACTTTCATCGTAAAATTGAAGACGGTAGACAGCTCCAAAACGGTCACGGAGCGGCGAGGCAATAGCGCCAATTCTAGTTGTGGCTCCGATCAGCGTAAACTTTGGCAGGTCAAGCCGTAGGGTTCGGGCTGCTGGTCCTTTGCCGACAACAATATCAAGCGCATAGTCTTCCATGGCAGGGTAGAGGGTTTCTTCCACGGTCTTATTGAGGCGATGAATCTCATCAATAAACAGGATATCGTTTTCTTCAAGACTGGTTAATACCGCAGCCAGGTCACCGGACCGCTCAATGGCTGGACCGGAGGTCATGCGGATATTTACTCCCATTTCTGAAGCAATTACTGCAGCCAGAGTCGTTTTGCCCAATCCAGGAGGCCCGTAAAACAGGACATGATCAACAGGTTCATTGCGGTTTTTACTTGCCTGAATTAGGATACTCAAGTTCCTTTTAATTACTGGTTGTCCTGAAAAATCGGTAATACGTTTTGGACGCAAGCTCTGTTCTAATGTATCTTCTGGTATTTGTGTAGTTTCTTGTGATGTCATTTTTGAGTTTGGTAAACCATGAATTATGAATAGTAGTTACTTCCCCCATTCCTGATTTACTATTCACGCTTTTGTGATTATGCCTTTCCTAAGTGTTGCAATGCCTGTTTAATTAACTGTGATTCCGGTAATGTTGTATCTAGCGAAGACAGGGTTTTAATAACATCCCGTTTTAAAAACCCAAACCCCATCAATGCGGTGACAACATCAGATGGATATGACTTTTCTTTTTCAGTTAAATCCAACTCCTGAATACTGCCGAGTTTGCCTTTAAGCTCGATAATCAACTTCTGGGCATTTTTTTTACCAAGACCTTTGATTTGGGTAAAGAATGAAACATTGGCTTCACTTATAGCAGCTTGGATATCATTCACGCTGCCAGAAGAAAGGATTAGGAGTGCTGTTTTTGGTCCCACGCCATTAACTCCCAAAATGGCCGTAAACATATCTTTTTCTACTACTGTTTCAAACCCAATTAACTTTAACTGGTCTTCCTTAACATGAGTATAGATATAGAGTTCTGTTGTCTCACCCAATACTAAGTGTTGAATAGTTCTGGCAGGAGCATATACTTCGTAGCCCACACCACCGGTTATAACAATACAGCTTTCGCTCCCAATATGTCTGATAGTACCGTTTAAATAGCCAATCATATGCTCCTTTATGATACCTTAATCTAACCGAAAATCAACCAAAGCTACGCGTAAAAGCCGCGGGCTTCTTGAGGTAGTAAGCCTGCTACCTTTTTCATGAGATAGTAGGTGAGTACATCAGGATGCTGCCTGACAAACTTTAAGGCATGCTGGTAACTGTTGTAGTCCTTAACAGGGATTCCAACGTTTTTGCCAATTACCATAACCAGTGTCTCGAAAGTAAATGGTTCTCCAATAGAGACTCTGGCTCTGCCTTTAGTAAGGTCAACTTTCCCAAATCTCTTTTCAGTTGGCGTGTCTCGTTCAGGGCTAAACAAATGGTAGCTGCCATGAGTACCAACCGGTATAAAGACTAACGGTTGTTTGTATTTTAAATAGAGTATCGTAAGTGTACGAGCAAAAGAATATTTATCTTCAATTTCTTTCATTCCAAAGATTGAACCATCAGGTTTTGTTCGACCTCCTTGGACGCTTCCCTCAGGGTGGATAAGAAGACCAAATCGTTTTTTTTGCATTGAAAATAGAATGTTTACTGCTTCACTATTATCTCCAGTTTCACCACGTTGCGTAATATCATTATCAGTTACGACAGGTACAGTTTCTATTCCATTACGACTGAACAAAGGTGTAAAGATTGCATTGAAACGTTCAGTCATTTTAGTATTTTGTTTACCGTTTAAAAGGGTTGCTGCAACTGGATAGTAAAAGCCATTAAGACGTCGTTCGTTTCCAAGAGAAAGCAATTTATCAACGCTTATTATTCTCTGTGCAATTTTTGCCATGGCGTATCCATCGATATGGCTTTGATGATTTGAATACACGATTGGCAGCCGATTATTTAGTAAGTGAAACGGCATTGTTCCCTCAAAGTCATAATCATGTTCACACCGGAAGTCAAACCAATTACTTAAAAAGGGTAAACCAAGTTTATTTTCAAGTACTTTTCGAGTTTTGTGAAATGGTTCAGTTATAAAAGAGGTTTGAGAACCCTGAACTGCCCGTTCTAATTCAATAAATGACATAGATTAGAGCCACTTTTAAAAACTTATAGTCCTTAATTGCTTATACATAGGTATAACCAATAATACTTAGTATATTAATATATAGTACATAATAATCTATTTAGGGATTGATATTACTGAAACAATAATATTTTTCAAATCCTAAGTAAAACATAAATTGCGAAAACACTAAATAGTATTGATATATATATAAATATATCTTTATCTACTTTATACACTCAATCCTTATACCTCTGTTAATTTGCCTTGCAATTTGGTTATTGTTTGCTACACTCAAGCACGTTCGTCAAATCTTACTGAAATCTTACACTATTCTTACACCGTTATTACGGTGCATTCTCTAGGTGAAATACTTCACCTTTTTTACAAATATCTTGCCAAAGAATTGTGAAATTGCCCGCTAAACTATCATTTAGTGTAAGAGCGCGAACGAGCGGACGCAATAATCACTTGGTTGTTGTAGGTTTCACAATTTTACGGTTTACGTTATGTTAGGAAACCACATGGTTTCATTTTTCCGCAAGCAGGCAAGAAAAGGGATAGCTTTACTTGCGCTTGCTTCATTATTAATAACACCATTTCTTGCGAACGCAAGCTTTGTCCAGGCATCAGGAGAAGTAGAATTACTACGGTCTCCATGGAGGTTGAGTGCTAACAGTGGTGCTTCTGAGCGGTATCAAAGTATTAGTTCAAATGCTTTAGTTGGTAAAGATACCGTGAGGATTACCTATGACCTACATGGTCTTTGTGCTTTAACCGGTGATGCTTCGGCATTTGTATTTGATCAAGGCGGTTGGAAGTACACCCCAATTGCTGATTATGGTCAAAACTGTAAAAACGGAAGTCAAACAATTGATATTCCGTTATCCAAGTTTACAGGGTTGGATACAAATAAAGCCGTATCATCTATCCGATCACGGTTTTGGTATGACAAACCGTTTACGGTTGACATTACCAGTGTGAAAGTGCTTACAAAAGGCACTTCGTCAACCAATCCAACACCGACAACCAGTCCGGCTCCAGTAACTGTTGAAAAAGAGTTACTGAGTAGTGCCTGGAAATTGACAGGTAACAATGGTGCTTCAGAAAAATACCAGAGTATTCCATCTAATGCTTTACAGGGTATGAACGCTTTGCGGATTACCTATGACCTGCATGGTCTTAGAGCCTATGGTGGTGATGCTTCTGCAATTATTATTGACCAGGGTGACTGGAGATTTATTTCTCTTTCAGACTATGGTCAAAACGGTAAAGATGGTGTACAGACAGTGGATATTCCACTTTCAAAGTTTGCCGGTCTAGATCTATCAAAACCAGTTGGTACTCTGCATACTCGGTTTTGGGCTGACAAGCAGTTTACTGTTGATATCACCAGTATAAAAGCTATTGGTACTAGCACGTCAACAACCAGTCCAAGTCCAACACCTACGCCTGATCCAACCACCAATCCGACTCCGGTGAGTGGTAAGAGTTGGGATATTCAGAGTGTGTCTTCAATGAAAGAAAGTAAAGATAGAGTTTGTGGTCCCCGTGACCGAGCTTTCATTGAACACTGGGTTGATAAAGCTAAAGAATTGGGTGCTAACTACGTAGCCGTAGAAACTCCTTACCAAAGCCCATCATGTGGTAACACTGTTGACCAAACCAGAGTTTGGATCGAAGTCATTCGTTCCCGAGGTATGAAAGTTTGGCACAGGCACATGCATTTGGCCTTTGAGGGGATTTACAGCACACCAAAGAATCCTAGTGCTGACTACAACGGCATGATGGCTGCCTATATTAAAAACAATCCATGGATGTTTGAGGAGGGAGATATCTTTACCCCTCAACCTGAACCACAAAACGGTGGTATCCAGGGAATAACCTACTGTTCTGAGGGTGTCTGTATCTTTAACAGCAAAGAACAGTTCAACCAATTCTTGCGTGATGGTATTGACAAAGCCAATGAAGCTTTCAATCAAATTGGCTTGGGTGGCAAGATGAAAGTTGGTTATTACGGGTTTGACGGTTTCGTTGCCTGGGGTAGCCAAAACCCTGACTGGAATGGAATCCTGGAAGATGCCACTGTTGCCAAAATGGGAAACATTGCCATCGACCATTATCCTGAACTGATTGGCGACACAATGGATAATGCCTTGTCAGAATTGAAAGCACGTTATCCTGGTGTGCCTATCTTTATCAGTGAATGGGGAAGCACTGGTTCTACCAACCATGAGCAACAGGTAATTAATACCATGGGGGCTGCCAAGAAGCATGGAGTCNNGCTTCAACTATTGGCACATGGGTATGGGAGGACAGGAAGCATTAATTAATGAAGACTTCTCAAATAGATCTCAGTATGATGAAGTCCAGTCATACTTTAAAGGTACAAGATAAATAAAAGAATTCGAGCAGCTTTTATAGACTCTCGTACAGAAACCGCCCCGAACTTTCGGGGCGGTTTTTTGTATCCACTATGTTGATACAAACCTAAAGACGATATCTATAAAAATGCTAACTTGGAGGAGGTTCTAAAACAATACTATATTAAAGAAAAGGTTGACAGTAATTAGACTTCTTGAAATTGCTTAATATCCCTGTATAGTTGTGTATAAAGCTTACTACAAACCGAAATTTGCTTCTGTATTGTTGTGAGCGTATAAACTGCACCTTAACAACCTGCAACAATTTGCCGGCTCAATCCGGGCATAACAGTATGCTTGGATACGGCCGGCAATAAAAGAAAAATGAGGAGAGAGTCATGGTAGCGCTCATGGTTGGTCTGCTAGCAAGCATGACAATTGGCGGCTTTTTGGTAGTACTTGGTTACTGTGTGGAGCCATGGTTGGTACTGATGATCATGTTTTTCGCAACTGCAGTGTCCTTTGTGATAAAAAGAAACTACACCAGGTACCAATCCCAGTGGCCTGTTCTAGAGTCTACAGAAGATATCTGTAGGGAGTAGTGTTAGACCGGAGTTGGATGAAAGGGAAAGGAAAAGGAAATGGACGATTTCTTTTGGTATGTATCATGTGAATCGATTGGTTTGGAATTCTATGTTCGGATACACCCTGTGGGTATGATCAACATCCCCTCACTAATCGTCTCCATTGCTATCGTTGGAGTGGTATCCCATCAGATAACTCAGAGTATATTGGGAGCGATTAACGTTTCAACGATAATCCTGGTAGGATTCCTGTTTCTCTGGGCTAAGGTAGATTTGATAGACGTATGGTGTGAATTGAACCTGCCAAGATCGACATCGAAAGTGTAGGAGGTGTCAATGAATACAATCGATAAACTGGAGCGGATAGCTAAGGGCTACTGGGTAGCTTATGCAGTGAGTCTCGGTGGAGCTGTGTCACTTGCAATCGGACACTTCGTGCCTGAACTATCGGTTCAGCCATGGCTGAGGACTCTCATCTGCATGATGGTGTTCTTGTTGCTACTGAAATTCAGACTGCGGCGTCATTAACCCAATGGGTAATACTACACCGAAAGGAAGGTAAGAAAGAGAAGAGCAGATGGCAAGAGTAATTTGGCGGCAACTTACGTCTTGGTTGGTTACGGTGGGTCCAAGTGCTGGATTAGCCACACTGACGTGGTGGTTAACACAAGAACAATGGTTCGTACTGTTTGCATTGGCGTTCCTGGTCGGTCAGATCACCTCTTACACCTTGAAGAGGGAGTCCCCGGCATGGCTTGGAAGTAAGCCAGAGGCATACGAGCGGGAAGCAGTTCTGGTGTTTGCTGGCGTATTATGTCTGGCGCTGTTGATGTCGTTTACGACCGGTACAAACACTGGTGTTCTGATCATCATGACAGTAGCTGAGATGGTTCTATTCACGATAGCGTGGGCATTTTTCGCCATCGAGCATTGGATGGAATCGACAAAACCTTCTAGATGAATGGTGCAGGAGGTGTCTGTGGGGCGCCCAAGTATCTTACTGTGTGAGTTATCACACATGTGTACTTGCATTGGCGCCCTTTCCCATTTTAAGCACTAATAGTCATTAAAAGACTATTCAATTTCCATTCGGCCAAAAGTGGAGAAGTAGCTATATCCAGCATTAAGTGACAAAATCGCTTGGTCTGTTGGGTTCCACTTATGTAAGGCTCGGATTTTATCGGTTTCTGGCTTTGTAACATCATACCCAGGTCTGATAATCGACGTTATTGGAATGGTAATTTCACCATGGCGGGCATAAAACTCAGCAGCAAGGTAAGTGATACACATAGTCATTCCCTGATAAATCCCAAATGGAGTTGCTTTCGGATACTTATTACCAAGTCTTGCATTGGCAGTATCATACCAACCCATAAATAACTTTGCTAAAGATGGCATAAACTGAGGTCCGATTGCACCACCACTACCNNTAGGATCGCCTCGTTGAGAGCCGGGAATAAAATCAACCTGTTTGTGGTAAGGTAACCCTGTTTGTCTTTCAAGCTGAACTGCAATTTCTTCCAGATAACGAATATCTTGAGGAAACCAGTCTGGATGAGTATTGATCTGGTCAACAGCAGAATCACCTCCAATAAAAACCATCCCCCAAAACTGATTTATTGGTGAACTACTACTACCGCTTTGGACACCAGTTTCAGTCATTTGCAGCATTGATACAACCCCTGGATTAGGTATAGTGTTTTCAATGTTTAGAACCGCTCGTTGATCAGATGGTATAGCTTCAAAAAATAAATCTTTACCTGCTTTTAATAATTCATAACTTGGGAATACGCATTCTCGGGCAATCGCGAGTACTCGTGGATCAATATTATGGTCCAGTGACCAGTTAATATACTTTTGGTCTAATGGCATAATTCCATATCTTCTAAGCTCCCCCTTTTGACGTTTTTGCCAAAACAATTCCATACCCCAGCTACGGCCATCAATTGAACCGGCGGATTCTATTGCAAATAAGACATCACCGGCTGAAGCATTATTATCTTCAAGAAAATGAAATAACTCCCGTTCCTTACTTTCACGGGTACTTGAAACCCCTCTGGGTTTAACGGGGCACTGCATGTAATCCCTTGCCGCCTCTATAATATGTTGTGTATATCGGCGGTTGTCTTTAAACAAAGCGCTAAGATCTGGCTTGGGGATAGTTGGATTATAAAGCGGTTCTTGGTTAGAATTGTCGGTATGCTGATCAATCAAATGTGTAGTAATACCACCTAAAACTGTGCCTGCCAAAAATGAAGCTCCAAGCTCAATAAATCGTCTACGATTCATTCTTCTTTCTATACTCATAACAATCTTTGAAAATTAAATAAACAAGGAAGAAAATTTTTAATACACTTTCTAAGCATAAGACTTCAATGCTAAATCAATTGCAATCTCTTTACGTTTTTCCAGTCTTTCCTCTTCATTTTCAATCGATGAAGTAGATAATGTAATTAATTCATCAAATTCACTTAACAATTTAGAAATTTGTTGTTGATCATAACTATCTTCTGTTCCAACTCTCCACTCCGCTTCCACTCTTGGTGTTGTGTAGAGCGAGTCATGCACATAGACTTGAACATAGGTTCTAACCTCTTTTTCTTTTCCTGGCATTATTACTTCAAACGGTTTTGTCATGACATATATTTTTTTACTTCCATCAGCCCCATCGAGAAAAAGCATTGGTCTGCCGTGTTGAATTTTTTGGACTTTGTCAATTAAGATTCTAAGGTTTTTGTCAGCATCATGGCTTCGTTCTCGCATAGAAAGATAGCAGTTCTGCACTGCTAACATCGAATCTTCATATTTCTTTTAGATACAATTTTTCACTATAGCACTTCAATAGTATGTTGTAGGTAAAAAACGTGTAAGAGAAATGTAATTTCTATTTATCTACTATCACTTTTTTTACTTTTAAGAAACTGTTTCCAGTCATTGCCATCCAAAAACATTTCTACATATGCATCATGGTGAAGATTAATACCAATATGAATGTTATTTGGAGCACCTCCGCAATCTCCTGCAATCACCTGGAGCTCTTTTACTCTATAAACAATGTATGCCAACTTGCTTAAATAGGCATGAAGTTCACCTAACTGTAACTTAGGAGCTTGTTTAATTCTTGTAAGACAAGCAAATAGTTCTTCTTTATCGGCACGTAAACTACATTCGATGTCGGCTGACAATTGTTGCATTTCTTTTTTTGTGAAAGCCATTAAAGAGTCGTTTAATTCATCAAAATTTAGTATGTCCTGAGAGGTTGGATAAAAGTTAGAAGGCAAAACTTTTTTATTGACGAATTCGTTAATGGCGTTACTACAGTCAACAATTATATTTGGGTTAGCCATGCGACCTAACACCTCATAAACTATAATTCCTCGTTGATATGGATTTTTGGGAGCGTTTTTCCATCTAACAATCGTTTTATATTTTTCTGATAATAGTTTCTCTTCAATATGACAAGGGTCTTCTTTTTTGGTTGCAAGCAGACGTTTAAGCTGGGCTGTTATTGCTACCTGAGGGTCCTGGGGTATACCAATCGCAATAGTACCCCTATCTTTAACAAGTTCATCTAAGGTTTCTTTGCCAACATTGAGATAGTGATGTCCAGGTAACTCAATAACTTGAATGTGACGTTTATCCTGTGCCGACTGTTGTAAGGTATATACTGTTTCTAGGAAGTAAAGGTTAAATTCCTGCCAAAAAAATGGATCTTTGATATTAGAACTTCTTTCTTTTAAATAATGAGTATAGTGGTTATCAAACAGAGTAAGAGAAGTTGTGATGTCTTCGCCTAGTACTTTTGCAGTACTTTGTAAATCAATTAAACATGCAGAAGCTGCACTTGTTTTCCCTGATGCAGGTTCACCAAAGAAGACAATAAACTTTATATCTGGGTTAAGAAATACTTCCTGAATAATTCGATCCTTAAGCACCTGACCATGGATATCTATCAAACTATGCCAAACATTAACTATTTTTCTTTCAGGTTGAAGTTCTGGATTTCCTACAATATCAGGAGAAAACTCTGGATTAGTCATCGGATAAAAATGGTATCTTTACCTCAACGTTTGTTCCAACGTTAAGTTTAGATTTAATTGAGATTGATCCGTGATGAGCTTGAATAATTTCTTTTGTTAAATATAAACCTAACCCCATTCCTTCCTCATGATGGTATTTACTTCGATAAAAACGATCAAATATGAGTGGTAAGTCATTTTTATCAATTCCAACTCCGTTATCGATAACGTTAATATAAAAATGAGAGTCTACTGCTTTTAACTGGCAGGTAATTTTCTTTCCATCTTTTGAGAACTTAGCTGCGTTACTAAGTAAATTACTCAGTGCTTGTAACAATTTTTCATTGTCACATCGAATATAAAAACTAGTAATGTCTTTACTAATCTCTAGCTTAACAGTATGATCCGGGTGTAATAGTTTAATATCTCTAACAGCTTGGGTAACTAATTCTTTTAAATCTCCTATTTGCCAATAGTACTTGAACTCCCCATNNTCATTAATCAAACTTTTTAAACGAATACTTGCATTAAATATCTGGTCAATCCACTTTAGTTCAATTTTTTGTTCTGTTTTATACCTCTTTTTTATTAGTTGAGAATAAACGGATACCGTTGTTAACGGTGTTTTGAGTTCATGTGATGCAAGAGATATGAATAAGTCTCTCGACCGCAGTG
>DCTD01000044.1:6845-8262 GCA_002335355.1 Patescibacteria group bacterium UBA1449 | reverse complement strand
CTATTCCAGAGTATCCACAGACGAACAAGCCAATGAGGGTAAGTCCATAGAGGTACAAATTGATATTTGCCATAAATGGGCAAAGGAAAACCAACACTCAGTAGTTGGCGTGTATCCTGAACCAGGCAAAAGTGCCACCACCCTAAAAGGTAGAGTTGCCCTAGAAGAAGCCATTGCCCAATGCCAACTCGAAAAGATTGATGTGTTGTTAGTTATGGACACAGACAGATTGGCTAGAAATCCATCTGATCACTTCCTTATCAAGAGTTCCTTACAAAAAGGTGGAACAAGAATTGTTGCCGTGAACCAGCCAATGATTGACGATACAGTTGAAGGAAATTTCATGGAGACTATCATGGCAGGAGTTAATGCCTTTCAGTCGCAAATAACGGGGAGAAAAGTTAGAAAGAGTCTTGCCAAAAAATGTGATGATGGTGAATGGCCAGGATGGGCTCCACTAGGTTATATCAACGTAAATAAAGGTACAGAAGATAAACCTATTAGAGTTGTAGAAGTTGATCCTGTCAAAGGTAAATACATATCACTACTCTTCAAACTATTTAGCACCGATAAATACAGCGTTGATGAACTTCGAGACATACTCTACGAGAAAGGACTGAGATCTAAGTATGGGAAAAAAGTAGCCCGTAGCTCACTCTACACCTATCTCAAAAATCCCTTTTATATAGGTACATTTAAGTTTAAAGGTACGATGTTCAAAGGGACTCATCCACAACTTACCACAAGAGCCACTTTTGATTTGTGTCAAAAGATAATTGAAAGAAACAACCACAACGCCTGCCGTAGACGCAAATACAAATGGCTACTTACTGGAATTGCTTACTGCCATGATTGCGGTTCTCGTTTCTACTGTAGTCATAACCACAGAAAAAAGATGGCTTACTATCACGGAGCCTATCCGTTAGGCTGCAAAGAGTACATCCCTATCCAAGAGTTAGAGCAACAAGTTGGCGATGAAATAAAGAAGATTAAGTTTTCAGACGAATTCAAACAGAAAATTCGGAAGAAAGCCATTGAGTTGATAAAACAAACCAGAGAAAACAGGAATGAGGAGTTACAGAATATAAGGAATAAGATTAAAGGGTTAGAAAATAGAAGGAATGTCCTAGAAGATAGTCTACTGGATCAGACGATAGACAAGGAAACATTTAAGCGGAAGCATAACGAGATAAACTATGAGATTCAAACCCTAGAAAATGATTCAGCCACCATCGAAAACAATCGAGGTTTTGATCTTGATCTGGTGAATGGTGTATTGAATCTTGATGATAACCTCTACGAGACATATCAAAATGCCGTATTCGAGGCCAAAAGGCACTATTTATCTATTTTCTTTGAAAGAATCGAGGTATACGACAAGAAGATTCAAAATGTAGTATATGCACCGCTATTCCAG
>DCTD01000044.1:0-6799 GCA_002335355.1 Patescibacteria group bacterium UBA1449 | reverse complement strand
TGATATCAAGTTTCAAATGAAAAATGACAAGTCATTCAAAGAGCAAATTTACACACTGAATTATATCACCCGACAGTTTTTCTGTCAGTGCCTGTTCCGATTCTCACTATCCCAAAAAAGATACTGCCCCAACCAATGATATATAACGTTAACGGAATCAGTTTTTCCAGAAAAATATCAGTTAGTTTCTGAAACCGCACCCCCGAAGCCCCTTGTTGGAGCACAGTTTGTAATGTTTGTTGCTGTAAAGGCTCTACAATGTGTTTGACATACTCAAATTCAATTAACAAAACTAGAAACCCGACAAAAAACAGCAGATACAATCGCCGGGGTTTAATAAATTGAAGCCCAAGGGTAATAACACAGCCGGCAAAGTAGGCCAGGGCTTCGGCATTATGCAGCCAGGTAAAATAGACTAGGTCTAGGAGTCCACGTTGGAGCTCGGCAGAGACAGGCATAGCAATAAATCCTGAAACAATTCTGCATTGCAGAACAGGATGACGAAATAAAACTATTCTAAAAAGTCCTGTAATTTCTTGCGGCGTGATGGATGTTTGAGTTTTCGTAAGGCTTTAGCCTCAATTTGCCGGATACGTTCTCTAGTGACACCGAATTCTGAGCCAACTTCTTCCAGTGTCATTGGCCGGCNNCGGCGACCCTCCAAACCAAACCGCATCTTCAAAACTTTCGCTTCCCGGTCTGATAATGCTGATAAAACCTCAATTAAGTTCTCTTTAAGCAACCGTTTAGAGGTCAACTCATAAGGAGACTCAGTCGTGTCATCGGCAATAAAGTCACCTAAATAGCTGTCTTCATCATCACCAATCGGGGTTTCCAGTGAAGCGGTTTTCTGGGAAATTTTCATGATTTCGCGAACCCGATCCGGTTCTAATTCCATTTCTTTCCCGACTTCTTCAGGAGTTGGCTCGCGGCCCATTTCCTGCATTAACCGTCGTTGAGTTCTGACCAGCTTGTTAATGGTTTCAACCATGTGTACCGGAATCCGGATAGTTCTGGCCTGGTCAGCAATGGCTCGGGTAATGGCCTGGCGAATCCACCAGGTAGCATAGGTAGAGAACTTATAGCCCCGTTTCCAGTCATACTTTTCAACCGCCCGAATTAACCCTTTGTTCCCCTCCTGAATTAAATCCAAAAAACTCATGCCTCGACCAATGTATTTCTTGGCAATCGAAACCACCAACCGTAAGTTGGCAGTAATCAGGTCTGCCTTGGCTTGCCGGTCACCTTCTTCATTACGCCGGGCCAGTTCAATTTCCTGCTCACGGGTAAGTAGTGGAATCCGGCCGATTTCCCGCAAATACATCCGGACTGGATCAGCCAATTTTTTATCAACCAAGGTTGAAAGGACTTCCAGTTCTTTTTCCAAATCAGACGCTTCTTTTTCTTCTTCTGGCAATTCTTCTTCAGCTACTGATTCAAAGACATCAATGCCCAGTTTATAGAGCTGATCATAGAGTTTATCTAACTCATCAACATGGTCTTCAGCAGTAGGAAAGAGGACTAAAATCTCGTCTTGAGTTACAAAGCCCTGTTTTTTACCTTTGCTAATCAGGACTTTGGTATCAACTTTTGTTTCTGGTTTAGGAGTTGTTGATTGTGACATACACAAAACGTAAGGACTGCTTACAATTGTAATAAAGTCTACTTCTTAATGCTTGCATAAATAAGATAAGTCTGCAAAAAGTCGCTCAAGCGACGTGAGTACCCTAGTGGGTAATATACAGGTGCAGCTCCTTATTCTTATTCATGTCCACTGTAACTACGAAAACGCACCAAAACATCGTTGATTTGGTGCTCAATATGACCCCTTTGGTCGGGTTGAACCTGCGCCAGTCGATGGCGTAACTGGCTTAGTCTATCACGTAACGTTAATTTTGCAACCTCTGAAATTATTTCTTCAAACCGCTCGGTTACCTGTTTGTCGGTATAAACTTCCGGCTCACGCAAAAAACAATCATCAAACTGCTGTTGAAGCTCAGGTGGCAACCCCTTGGCAAACTCGATAATGTCTTTCGGCTGCTCTGCCATAGCTCGGGTTATGATTTTGGTAACTGCCGTATCCGGCAAGTCTTCAGTCGAGATCACTTTCAGATTTACCTGTAAGTAATAGTGAATAACCAGGGTTAAGAGTTCCTCAAGTAATAAGTGCAACCGTGACACTGGCTTAGACTGAGTTGTAGCTTCATCTCTTGGAGCTCGACCAATGATATCTTTTTTCGATTGTCGGGACATCTCCTGCTCAACCACCTCAGCCTCAACTCCCAAGAGTTCTGCCAGTTTTTTGATGTAATGAGCTTGAATGATTTTATTTTGAATCTGGTTTAAGAGTGGAATAAACTCTTTGGCTACTGCTTGTTTACCATCAACGGTAGTGACATCATGCTGTCTTTGAGCCGTATTAAGGAAAAAATCATAGATATCAACGGCTTGTTTGACAACGTGCCGCCATTTTTTGGGTTCGCTTTTGACCAATTCATCCGGATCTTTGCCCTCAGTTAACTCAACTACCTTGATGTTCATCTCTGCTGCTTGAACCACCCCAATCGCCCGTTTGGCAGCCGCAATACCCGCAGTATCAGCATCTAAGGCTAGAATAATGGTGTTACAATAACGGCTTAAGAGTTTAACCTGGTCTTCGGTTAAAGCAGAGCCTTTAACGGCTACAACATTTTTAACTCCGGCTCGAAGACTTGATAAGACATCAAACTCCCCTTCCACAATGACTACGCTATTTTTTTGCCTAACAGCCTCTTTGGTGTGATACAGAGGGTAAAGTAATTTGCTTTTGTGATAGAGTTCTGTTTCCGGCGAGTTAATGTACTTGCCCGAAGTCTCATCCTCAGTCCAGGGCAAGACCCGCCCCGAAAAACCAACAGTATTTCCCCGTGTGTCCAGCAGCGGAAACATAATCCGGCCTCTAAACCGGTCATACCAGCCATGAGCGCTTTTAATCACTAACCCTGTCTTTTCAACATCTTCAACTGGATATTTTTTCTTAGTGATTAAGAAATTACTCAAAGACCGCCAGCCGTCAGGAGCATACCCTAGTTGCATATCTGAGATTTGCGTTGGTGTCACTCCCCGGTTGTCAAGATATTCTAAAGGTTTTTTACCCACTGCCAGTTTAGTTAAAGTGTAATGATAAAACTGAGCAGCTAACCGGTGAATCTCTAACAGTGACTCTTTTACCAAAAACTCCTGAGTCGGCTGAAAACTGGTAAGTTCTACTCCGGCTTTTTCGGCTAAATCTTTAATCGTTTCTGGAAAGGTGAGTCCCTCATGAAGCATGTAAAAGGAAAAGATATCACCGCCAGCGCCACAGCCAAAACACTTAAACGTCTGCCGTTCAGAAGACACCATGAATGAGGGGGATTTTTCTTTATGAAAAGGACACAGGCCTTTGAAGTTACGACCAGCCGGTTTTAACACCACATGCTGGCCGATAAAATCGACGATATCCAACCTATTACGGACATCTTCTTTGTCTCCCATACCGGCAATTATACCGTATCAGAAAAAAGATCACCTGATGAAGAAAAGTGGTGTACTAACTCATTAAGTATACGACCTCTCCAGAAGGTACAATTAAACGGTACAACAAAATTATGTCATCATGAAGCAACACACCACCTACAGCTATGCNNCGGCACTAGCCATATTAGGGGCTATTAGTATCCACCTTGTCCATCCGGTTTACAGCCGGACTGATTTCTTAGGCGGCAGTTCTTGGTGGTTTGCTAATCTCATAAACGCCATCTCCCGGGCTTCTATTCCTCTGTTTATCATGCTCAGCGGCTACCTGCTTGTGTCTAAAAAAGAATCGCTGCCTAACATGCTGAAACGGACCTGGGGGCGGTTGCTTATCCCTTTTTTTGTCTGGGACTTAGTTTACTTTTGGTGGGCTGGTGGTTATCCCTCCTTTTCCCATATTCAACCCATGGCCATTGCAAGTGCCTGGCTTGGGGGTTATTATTTTCACCTCTACTTTCTGGTTATTCTCATCGGACTCTATGTGGTTACTCCCAAAATCAGTTCTTTCTGGTTTGGGTTATCAAGAAATCAACAACACCTTACCCTTTTACTCACGTTCTTTATCGGAACTGCTTGGTATGTATTCCAACAAGTCACAACTCTTATCATTCCTGCAAGTATTGCCATCATCTGGATTCCCTACGTAGGTTTTTATCTAGCCGGTGCCTATTTCAAACAACATAGTCCCAGCTATCCCTTAACATTGTTAATAGGGTTGTATATAAGCTCGGTTGTGTTTACCAGTGCCATGGGGTATCTTAGTTTGCAGCTTGAACAACAAGGAGTAACGCTGCTTCACCGGCCTAACAACTTCCCTTATTTTGATCAGTATTTAAGCCCCAATGTGATATTAATGGCCTTAACCAGCTTTCTCCTGCTTTTTAAGCTTAGCCACTCCAAACTCTTATCGCTGCCGTTTGTCCAAAGAAGTGTTGTCGGAGTTGCAGGTCTATCCTATGGCCTTTATCTCCTCCACCCACTGGTTATTGATAGTCTGGATGTGACACTGCACTTAAACATTGATGCTGTTACCTACCCTTTGTGGCTGTATCTGTTTCTCAAATCGATTGTCGTTTTAATGATTACAAGTGGAGTTGTGCTGGTGATAATCCGTCTGCCGGGGGTAAATAAGATTGTAGGTGGAAAGTAATCTTTAATAGGTTCTTACATCCTTTTATACCCCATATTATTTTAATATAGTTGTGTTTTAAAGCTTTTTCTGTTAGCATTCGCTTAAAACTGCCACATTGAACGCAGTTTTTTTTGCTCTTTAAAAAGGTGTTCTCATTTTAAAGAACTGGCCAGAATACTGTTGCCAAGAAACAGGCACCAGTTACTGGTCAGTTCCAGAACCAGTACATACCAAAAAAGTAGAGGAGAAAGATGGCAGTCAAGTACGATGTCCCTAGTAGCTTTCTCAAAGATGCATCTCGACCGTGGTGGGACAAGTACTTCGGGGTAACAAGCAGTGGATCGTCTCTAAGGACGGAGATCGTAGCCGGCTGCACCACGTTCATGGTGATGGCCTACATCATCTTCGTCAATCCAGCAATCCTGTCTTTTGCAGGCATCACGGCTCTGCAAGGACTAGGACCTGCGTTCCCCGCTGTCATGGCCGCAACCTGTCTGGTTGCCGGTGTCATGACCATCCTGATGGGTGTCTACGGCAAGTACGCACTCGCCTTAGCGCCTGGAATGGGACTCAACGCAGTTGTGGCCTTCCAGCTCATCGTGGGAATGAAGCTGCCCTGGCAAGCTGCAATGGGTGTCATCTTCATGGAAGGAATACTGATCACCATCCTGGTAATCACCGGTCTGCGTGAGGCGATGATGAACGCCATCCCAATGACACTAAAGAGATCTATTGGCATTGGGATCGGTCTGTTTATCTTCTTCATCGGGCTGGTGGACGGCGAACTGATCCTGTGGGGTTCAAAAGACCTAGGCACACCAGTTGCCTTGGGCAACCTCACCAGTGCTCCTGTGATGATTGCTATCGTCGGGCTGTTCCTGACAGTGTGGCTAATGGCCAAGAAAGTCAGAGGAGCACTGCTTATCGGCATCCTGGCAAGCACGGTAGTGGCGATTATCGTCAACGCTGCCAACGGAGGAAAAGCATTCACTACTCCTGGTGTAGCGGTAATCCCTGCCTCAGTCATGGCACTACCCGACCTCTCACTGCTTGGCTCAGGGATCAACTTCGAGGTCTTCGCCCGGCTCGGGGTATTGGCTGCGGTGCTAACAATCTTCTCAATCATGCTCACTGACTTCTTCGACACTATGGGGACGGTGATCGGTGTCGGTGGTCAGGCCAAATGGCTAGACCAAGATGGTAAGTTGCCGAGACTGAACAAGGTGCTGCTGGTTGACTCGCTGGCTGCCATGGCTGGTGGGGCTGCAGGTTGTAGCTCTACAACGACCTACNNAGAGTGCGGCTGGGGTAAGCGAGGGTGGTCGTACGGGATTGGCTTCTGTGGTTACTGGGATTCTGTTCCTGCTGGCAATGTTTTTCTCGCCGATTGCGGGAGTTGTGCCGGCACATGCCACAGCACCAGCCCTAATCATCGTCGGCTTCCTGATGATGGCAGTTGCCAAGGACATCCCATTCTCTGACTTGGAGGAGGGTTTGCCTGCACTACTGACCATCGCAGTGATGCCATTCACCTACAGCATC
Organism: Patescibacteria group bacterium UBA1449; assembly: GCA_002335355.1. Classification (GTDB taxonomy): domain Bacteria; phylum Patescibacteriota; class Microgenomatia; order UBA1400; family UBA1449; genus UBA1449. Next base: position 573 of record DCTD01000044.1, on the reverse strand, counting down.
ACCAACGGCATTGGGATCGGGTTTATCTCTTACACGTTCATCAAGGTCGTCATGGGCAAGGGTGGCAAGCTCCACTGGGCGATGTATCTGGCAAGTGCAGCATTCCTGCTCTACTTTGCCCTGCATGGCTAGTGATCTAGGGGATCAAGACATCGGATGAGAACACCGGTTTGGGAGATGATAAAGCTCTGGAACCAAGCACTGTGCTTGGCTTTGTCATCTCCCTTCCCGGGGCTGTTGTTAACACATTATGTTTCCTCGTTGAGAGGAGTAACATAAACACAACAACACCCCGGGAAAGATAAAAATCTTTAAAATTTTGTTTCCTTTTAGTCAAAACCTGTTTCTTTAAAATAAGGCTTACTAAAAACTGTTCTGATAATTATGAACTAAGGAGGTGGGAATCCCTTCGAATTCGCTCAGACATTCGACTCTGAGATCCATGATCAAAGAGGTAAACTTCTCATTCTAAAAATAAATGCGGACCTGTCCATCGGAGGATTAGATACGAAACATGGCTGAATAAGTCGAGTGAAGTTGTCTGACCCGTAGGCGGAGGAGGTGGGATTCGAA
>DCTD01000104.1 GCA_002335355.1 Patescibacteria group bacterium UBA1449 | reverse complement strand
TAAAACCACTGTAGTCTCAGCCGGAGGGTTGGTGACGGTAAAGCTGGGAGTATACTCTGATTCAGCTCCAAAAGACATGGTTGGTTCAGGATTGGCGTATTTTCTGACTAAAAACCAGTCAGTATCAATATAACCAGAGGCCCCAGCTCCGGGACTTGCCCAAAAACCGGCATAAAGGTTAGCAGATGAAATAGCTGCAGGATCAGTAATAGCTGCAACAGAAACGTTATCATATAAAATTTCTGCTCTATTTGTTGCCCGGCGGTATTCGAACACTTTCCAGGAATTGTTCTGATTAGCGACTGCTTGCGTGGTAATGGCATTATTGGCTTCAGAATAAAAATTATGTTCATCAGGTGCCCAGTTATATTTATTGTTCGTCAGCATTAAGGCATCAGTGAGCTCAAAATAGTTTGGCCCATTATCAGCAAAACCGCTATAGGAAGCAAAATTACTGCTTGAAGCTGAATAGTATTGGCGGGCTCTGGCTGCATAGCCCGGGCCGAAAGCAGTTTTTGATCTGATATACGACACAACCCAAGACCCTGAAGAAGAACCACTTACTCGGGCTGTCGTACCGGACTCTGTGTATGTGGCTGAGCCATTAGAAGCAGCACTCCAGATGTTCGTATTTACTGATCCATCGTTAAAGTCATCATAGATAACAAATGTATTAGCACCACTACTCGCACTTGCAGCTCCAGCGTTGCCGTAATAGATATAAAAAGTAGAAGCGGGACTCTGGGGAATATTGTTAAATTCAACCCATACTACTGCTGAGTCAACTGTGGTTGATTCTATCCAATAGTCAAGCAGGGTGTCCCCGTCTGACTGGGTAAAACGGATATCATTAAATGAATCAAGGACATGATTATTAAGATACACAGTAGTAGCAGTATCAGTACCAGCTCCCTTGGTTACGGTTATTTTTATTTGATAATTTGTTTGATCACCAGCAGATGTTCCGGTGACCGTGATAGCTTTTCGGTAGGTATAGCCGGTTAACCAGGACTCACCAGCAGCATGCACCTGATTGGGGTAACTAAGGGCAAGAAAACAGCATACAAACACTAGAAAAACAAAGACTTTATGAGTACTACCACAAAAAACCATACCAGTTGTTGGCAACATTTTAATAGGAATGTTTAGATCAATCATTTTGTATAGTTAATACAAAGCGATTGCACTTTACACTATTATAGAAAAGATTAAATTGGTGGTGCAATAACGAGTATCGAGGTCGTTTGTTAAAAACGCATACTGGTTAGATTCTCTAGACACATTCACAAATAGGCCTATAACAGTTGACAAAAGACATAAAATAGGCTATAATGAAAGGATAATCTATAGTAATGGCAGGTATTTGCACCTGCCTTTGTTGTAGGTTGCTCTTTAATAGTTCGTGGAATTAGTTAATTACTTTTTATAGGTGGCTTAGTGCATATCAACGTATGTTTTATTTTGGTATGTAGTAAGCCACCTATCGAAAGATATTGGTGAGCAAGAGTAAGTAAAGGAGTAAGTAAGTATCATGGCAACAGCAATCGAGCAGGGTACGGTCAAGTTCTTCGACGTGAGGGAGCCCAAGCGGTTTGGGTTCTTGAAGCTGGAGAGCGGAGAAGAGATCTTCTTTCACTACCACGACCAGGTTGTTGGTGGTAGGTCGCTCGGTTGGGAGCAGACGTTCCCCAAGCCCGGTGATGTCATCTTCTTCGTTAGGTCTAACGGACAGAGAGGAACAAAAGCTTCCCCATGGGTAACAGCAGAGAACGTGCATCTCTTGAGACGCGAAGTCGAAGTCCAAGCCAGAAGCAGTTGGTTCTCTCGCACCTACGTTCCGGAACGGCGCAGTGCTCCAGTGCCTACCATCCGCTATCGGCTTATGGTTCAGGTATCCCACCCTTCAACGGGACATAAGGACGAACCGAAGCCCTTGTGGGAAGGCACGAACCTGAAAGATCCGAGCTTGAAAGTCCACTGGGACGCCAAGTACGACAGGCCAACGTTTTCATGCAGCGATTTCGATTCCCGCAAGTGGTGGGAGCGCAAGGACGGCGAGACCTGGCTTGTTTGTTATGACCCTACAGTTTAGTAGAAAGCGAATATTGAGGAGAAGTGTCAATGTTTGAGATACAGTCACCGATTGTTTCCTGCATGAGGCAGGTAGGAATCAACGTCAACCTCGCTGTCTTGCCCTGTGTGGAGATCAGCCAGAACGAAAAGGGCCGAACCACGATCTCTTTCTGTCTGCCGTATGGCTTTCTCAGCTTCCTGCCCTTTTCAGAAGGTGAGATGTTGGGCACCGGTTCAACTAGACGTGAATGGTTTCTCCATTGGGTAAGAGAAGAACTCGAACTCCGCTGTTCGGAAGAGGTTGTCAATCTGCTCATGAAGCAAATCGATTTGGCTATTGACCAACTCAATACCGAGCGGCCTGCGTAGGCTTATATTCCGCGGAAGATGGGACTCCACTATGGGAGCAAGCTGTGCAGCAATGCGCATTTTGTTCCCTGGAGTCCCATCGAAGTCACCGAGTGTATGCTCGGTCTGAAGAGTCCAAAAGGACGAAACTTCCAATATTTTCTAAGACTCGATTTTCTTTGAAGCGAGTTTTTTAATGGCAGGTCCGTGGATAACATTCCCCTCTTTGGTAAACCGAGATCCGTGACAGGGACAATCCCAGGTTTGATCTCCCTTGTTCCAGCCCACAATGCAACCCATATGGGTACACTTGGCTGAAACAGCGTGAAGCTTTCCCTTATCATCTTTACGTACTGCCAGGTAATCACCGTCTTTCTCTATCACCTTACCCTCACCGTTTTGTAAGTCATTTACTTCGTGATCAAAGACTTTTGTTACATATTCACCATAGCCTTTCATCACTTGTTTACCCATCTCCCCTGCTCGACCCAGTGAGGCTTGAATATTGACTCTCGATGGATCATAAAACTCCGCCCACTCATTTTTTCTGCCGGCAATCAAGTCAGCTAATACCTTGGCGGAAACCAGGCTCTTGGTCATTCCCCACTCATTAAAACCAGTAGTCACATAGATATGTTCATTATCCGGATCACCATGGCCGATATAGGGAACATTATCGATCGGCGAACTATCCTGAGCTGCCCAGCGGTAATCATATGATTTCACCTCAAACAGTTTGTCTATTATGCTTTGTAACTGAGAAAAATGCTTAGTTGCATCTTCATCGGTGCCGACCGGATGGTCTTCTCCTCCAATGATGAGCCAGGTTATACCACTCTCACTGTAGGGTCTGACTGATGGCTCTTTACTTCCAATTCCCAGATACATGTCTTGCGGATAACTGCCNNTGGCATAGGCATATGAACGGACCTGATCCATCCGGGTATACAGGTTCTTTTTATCGTAAATTGGGTAGTTGGTAGCTACAATAACATCGGTAGCCTTGATTTCTCCGTTTTCGGTTTTTATGGTGCAGGGCTCTCCTGGTTCGATGGTTTCTACCCGGGAGTTTTCAAAGATCAAGCCACCCTGTTTGGTAATAATGTCAGCTAGTTTTAACAGATATTTTCTTGGGTGGAACAAAGCTTGGTTAAAAAAAACGACTGCGGACTTTACGGGGAACGGGAGTGATGAACCATTTTCCTTATAGGTTACCGGTAACCCTAAGGCATGGGCTGCTTCGACTTCCTGTTTAATCTTGTCGATACTGTCTTGTTGGTTAGTGTAAGTTGAAGATTCTACCCGGGCAAAGCCGCAATCAATGTTTTCTTTTCTTACAATTCTCTCCATTTCATCAATAGCCCATTGGTTGGAATCAGCATAGATTTGAGCTTTATCCCGGCCAAAATTTCCGATAAGAAAGTCGTAAATTAATCCATGGAGTGAAGTGACTTTGGCAGTAGTGTGTCCTGAGGTGCTGGTAACTATCCTAAATGCCTCGACAACGGCCACCTTTTTACCCTCACGAGCTAGAAAATAGGCTGCGGTAATACCGGCAATCCCGCCACCAATAACGGCTACATCGACTTCATATTTCCCGTTAAGTTCGGGGTAGTTCGTTGAGGGAGTTGTCCCGATCCACAGGGATTGGTTTTTGCCTGGTAGTTGGGTATCTGCTGCCACATCCTCACTATACTGACACTGTGCTGAAAAAAGTATGAAGAAAGCCTGTGCTATGAAAAGAAATTTTTCTGGTGAGATAAACTACCGTTTCCAGGCAATAACTTTGATACTTTTTACCTGTTGGGCTAGTTGATCAAGACTGGCTTTATCTCCTCCAAGCACATCTAAGAGTGCTTTACCCTCTTCGTTGTCGGCTAATCGATCATTTGAGTAAACAAAATCAGTTAGCCAAGGTGAACTGTCAGCAATGGTAATATCAACAAATCCGGCCCTTTCCATGGCTGCTAGATACTCTGTCTGCAGAATGGCTCCGGCAATGCAGCCTACGTACGCTGTCAGGCTTTGCCTGACTTGAGGTGGGAGTGGTTGCTCTAAAACAATATCAGAGACCATCAATCTGCCTCCGGTTTTAAGCACCCGGTAAGCGTCGGCAAAGACCTGTTCTTTATTAGGAGAAAGGTTAATGACACAGTTTGAAATAACCGCATCGATCATATCGGATTCTATGGGAAGGGACTCAATTTCACCCAACTTAAACTCAACAGTGGTATATCCCCCTTTACACGCATTTTCCCTAGCTTTAGCAATCATCTCCGGGGTCATATCCACGCCATAGACTTTCCCAGTTTTGCCGACAGCTTTGGCTGCTAAGAATACATCAAAGCCTGCGCCACAACCCAAATCCAAAACCGTTTCCCCCTCTTTAAGCGTATTGAGTGCTGTCGGGTTACCGCACCCTAAACCTAAGTTTGCTCCTGCAGGAACTGAAGCTAAATCGTTTTCGTTATAACCGATTTTTTTAGCATATTCTGTTGGTTGAGGTGCACTACAGCTGCATTTACAGCAGCAGCTTGAGCTTTTTTTAGCAATTTCCCCGTACTTGGTTCTGACATTAGCTTTAATGTATTGAGCATCCATAGAGAATCCTTTAAATAGCGTTAATAATTAGGCATTGAGTACAGTTTCTAAGGCTGTTACTACTTGTCTGCCTTTAGCTGTTAAGAAGTAATCTACATATTTGCCATCTCGTTTACTGGTAACAAGCTTGATAGTTTCTAAATCAGCTAAATGATGGGAAATTAAACTTTGGGACATACCTGTATGTGCTTCTAAGTCGCAGACACAATGAGGCGTATCCTTTAAAAAGAATAAAATTTCAAGCCGTGACCTAACTGAAAGAATAGCTAAACTGGAGCTTAACGTATTCAGCTCTTTATTAGAACAACAACTAGATTGTTTCGAAGTGCAGCAGCAGCGTTTACATATGAACATACGTTCATGTTATAAAAACACTTTATATTTGTCAAGATACCACCTACTCTTTTATTAAGCTATTAAGAATACATTCTTTTTCACCCTTTATTCATTGTCTATCGTCTGCACTACTGCTTGACAAGTGAACGAACGTTCACTATACATATATCTATGACTATTTTTGAAGCTACTAAAACTATTCAACAGTTTTACTACAGTCACAAACGGCTCCCCTCCTACCAGGAGATGTGCTCCCTGTTTGGGTTTGCCTCCAAAAACGCTGCCTTTAAAGTGGTTAAGAAACTCTTTGAAAGTCAGGTTTTGGATAAAGATGATTTAGGCAAGATCGTGCCGGGAAGTACTTTTTTTTCTATTCCGGTTTTAGGGGTTATTAAAGCTGGTATTCCTGATGAAGCCTACCAGGAATTTCTGGATGCTGTCTCTATTGATCACTACTTAATCAAAAAACCCTGGGAATCCTATGCTCTGAGAGTGTCCGGGGATTCAATGATTGAAGCTGGTATTAACCCAGGTGATATCGTCATTATCGAAAAAACCAAACAACCTAAAGAGGGCGATATTGTTGTGGCCCAAGTAGATAACGAATTTACCTTGAAGTATTTACGCTATCAAAACGGGCAAGCCTACTTAGGTGCCGGTAATAAAAACTATCAACCCATCTATCCCAACGATACCTTGTCCATCTTTGGGACTGTTGTCTCTGTCATTCGTAAGTATCACTAGCCTTATAATCAGGCGTAGCGACTATCTATGCAGGAAGTCATTAATGAAAAAGTTAGTGTCGTTACTGTCTTTGACCGCCAATCGGGGGTCGTTATGCCTAAACGGCTTAAGTGGCAGGGTAAGTACTACGAAATAGAAACCTTAGGGTATCACCACACGGTCAGGGCTGGCAGGAAGTTGCTGCACATCTTTTCAGTGGCTAACTCGGCCCTGGCTTTTAGACTTCGGTTTGATACAGAAACCCTGCATTGGTTTTTAGAGGAGGTCTCAGATGGATGTGCCACTTAACCACAATCAGCCTACGGTCATGCATATTGACTTAAACTCCTGTTTTGCCACTGCAGAGCAGCAGGCAAACCCATTACTTCGAGGCAAGCCGGTGGTAGTGGCTGCCTACACGACTCCCAGCGGTTGTATTCTTTCTCCTTCGATTGAAGCTAAACGGTTAGGGATTAAAACCGGGATGCAGGTGCGTGACGCTAAACTGCTTTGCACAGACGTAGTAGTTAGAGCTCCTGATCCACCCAAGTACCGTGACATTCACTGTAAGTTTAGCCGCTTGTTTCGGGAGTACTCGCCTGAGGTAGTTCCCAAATCAATTGATGAAGCGGTCATTGATTTTACCGGGACACCGGCATTACGCCGGGGTTTGGTGGATATTGGGAGAGAAATAAAACAGCGGATGAGGGCGGAGATTGGCGAATGGATCTCATGTAATATCGGGATTGCTCCCAACCGGTTTCTGGCAAAACTGGCGGCTTCTTTACATAAACCTGACGGCCTGGATGTGATTGACCACACTAATCTTGAAGCGGTTTATTCCCAAGTAAGTTTACTTGATCTTAACGGTATCAATACCCGTTTTCAGGCCCGACTTAATGCCTGGGGCATTTTCACTCCCACTGACTTTTTACACGCTGATGCAGCTCTGTTGCAGCGGCAGGTTTTTAAAAGTATTGTTGGCTNNGGGAAATGGATGCCGTTGATTTTGCCCGTAAAAGCTATGGCCAGTCGTATGCATTACCTAAACCAACTCGACAAATGAAAGATCTGGCGCCGATGCTTATGAAACTGTGCGAAAAAATGGGCCGGCGGCTACGGCGGGCNNGTTTAATGCTCATGGTATTCATGTTTCCTGTCTTTACGATGACCAAACTCACTGGCATAAAGGCAAAAAAATCCATTCCCGGCTCTATACGACCCAAGAACTCTACCAGAAAGTTTTGTATGTGTTTAATGCCCAACCGGAGCGCAAAAAGATTACCCACTTGGCTGTCAGCTGCTTTAATCTTGAGCCAACCAGCAATAAGCAGCTGGAGCTGTTTGACAGCGGGCTGGAGAGAACCCAAAAGTTAGCTGATGCAGTTGATCAGATCAACGATACGTACGGAGAGTACGTCATAACGCCAGCTTTAATGTTGGGGATGAGGGATGTTATTATCGACCGGATTTCTTTTGGTGGGGTCAAGGATTTGGAAGAGGTTTATTCCCGCTGACAATTAAACGCCAATTCGACAGCAAGCGGAAGCTGAGCCTAGCCAGGTGTGGGGATTACCTGCCCAGCACCAGCCTAACCGGGGCCGGCTGTTACTAATCCAGAGAGCAGGTACCCGCTTATCACCCGTCCGGGAGGCAAGTAACGAAAAACAGTTGTTTTTGACTAAAAACTCCGGATAGTGGGTAATAAGGTTAACTCCTTCGTCAATAGTTAACGGCGAACGGTTTTGTTTGCTGATTACTGTGAAAGCCTCATCCGGGGTAACATTCCGTGTCGCATACCCCCGGTCAATATCGACTAAAAGATAGACCAGACTTTCAGGGATTGAGACACTGGTAATTGGCTGGAACGTGTCAGATGTATGAGGAGTAAGATTGATAAAACCACTTTTTCCCTTAAAATCAACACGTTCTAGAGCAGTTTGGGTATCAACGAGCTCATTTTTAACCACAATCACAAACGGCAGGTAGCCTTTTTCAAAATCAGGCTTATCGACTGTGAGACTTCTAACTTTATCTTTAAGGGGAGTTAGGTACTCTAGAAACTTGAGTTCCGTTACTCCTGCCGCTTTTGGATACCCTTTTTTGAGTAACTGGTCAACCTGGTGGTCAAATAGAGCTAAACGTTCTTCTTCAGAAAGCATAGGCATAGTAATCGTAACACAGAATGAAAAGACTTTTCTTCTTTCGTGTTTCTTACATCCTCCTTAACCAGTTATAACGCTTGATTGCGACACTACCGTTAAAAAGAGAGGAGGTATCTATGGCAAAAAAATCATATGGCAAGTATGTGGACGAAGCCAGTGTTCAAGTTAGAAAAGGCAGTACCAGTAAGCCGAGATTGGCAACTGATGATATCGAAGCAACGTTAGGTGAGGATCCGATTAAAGATACGCTGGATAAAAACAAAGCATCTTAAAATGGCGAAAGGAGGTTACTATGGNNAAAGAAGTTCATGAGTATAAACATCATGGCAAATGGAAAAACCGTGATCAGGCAATTGCGGTGGGGTTAAGTGAAGCCCGGGAGGCTGGAGTTAAAGTGCCAAATAAAAAGAGTAAATGACTATGGTAGATGATAATGAGGTTGTTGAGCTGAGTTTACAGGAGATAGTCATTGAAGCCACATCTGAAGATGGCTATAGTCCGTTAACGATCAAAACATCCCGTGGCGATATTGCCTGCCGGTATTACAAAGCCTTAAATGCGAGCAGTGCTGTTATCTGGGTGGGAGGTATTGGCGGTGGGTTTGATACACCGGCTCAGTATCTCTATCCTGATGTCTCGTTACATCTAACGAAAAAAGGTATCAGCGCCTTTCAAGTCCAGTACCGTTTCCCCTCCAATTTACATGAATCAGTATTGGATGTTTTATCCGGTGTTCATTTTTTAGAACATGATGGGATAAACCGGTTTGGTCTGGTTGGGCATTCATTTGGAGGAGCGGTTGTTATTCAAGCAGGCGTAGTGACTGAGCCAGTTAAAACAGTTGTAACCCTTGCTACCCAAGCCTCTGGGGCAACTGAGAGTGTAGCTAACCTACCAAAGGATTGTTCTTTGCTGGTCATCCACGGCAAGCGCGATAAGGTTCTCCCTTATACCTGCTCCCAGCAAGTCTTTGCCAAAGCCCATGAGCCAAAGGAGTTAGTACTTTATGATGCTGCCGGCCACTCGCTTGATGAGTTTGCCCAGCAGGTTCATCAGAAAGTCACTACCTGGCTCAAGGATGCTCTTGATTAAATATTTTGTTTCTATTCGATCTCGCCAATGGCTTCAGCGACATCATTGGGGCTGTTAAACCTATCACCTTTCATCCGCTGTAAGGTAGAAATAACGTTATTATCTGCCCCTTTCTCTTTGGCTTTGTTGATAAGCTCCTGTTTACTGCAGGGATAGTCGACCCCTCCTAAGAACTTTTGCACTTGGATAGGATTGACGACTTGTCCCTGGTTACCGTCTGCCATAAATCTCACCTCCTCTTTAAACGTTTTAATAAACTAGATATACAGAGGTTGTATAAAAAGAAAGTAAAGTTGGGGTAAATGTTGTGTAAAGCCTTATTACCGTGCTCTTAAGAATGTCTTCATCTTGTATTGGTAAACTGAAAGTTGCTACTATGACGGTATTACTAAGGTAAGTAGATAAATATGAACCAAAAAGTTTCTGGAGCTTTACTGTTTTTGGCTGCATTTGTGACGCTGATGGGAATAATTACTGCAGAAGCCTTTTATCCTCCAGGGTATAGTACGGCTGACAATGAAATTAGTGATTTGGGTTCAACCCGGCCACCGGAAAGCCTTATCTTTCAACCATCGGCAACCATTTTTAATAGCACTATGTGGGTTGCTGGGCTTCTGATTATAACCGCGACCTACTTTCTCTATAAGTCCTGTAAACGGTTTATTATCATTATTCCACTGGGCTTGTTAGGAATTGGAGTTTTAGGCGTTGGTATTTTCCCGGGGAATGTGGCTACCTTTCATCCGCTTTTTGCCATGACTACCTTTATTGCCGGCGGAGTAGCGGCGATTTTGTCGTCTCGGGTTGTTAGCCCTCCATTTTCATATATTGCTATTGTTCTTGGACTGATTACTCTCTTCACTCTTTTTTTTGCTGGTCTGTTTATTCCTATACTAGGAGATGGCAGAACCGAACGTTGGGTAGCTTACCCGGTTGTCATGTGGCTAAGCGGTTTTGGAGGGTATTTGATGAATAGTAAACTATCTAACTAACTACTTATAGCTTCACTATGAATAAACTCATATTTCTTTTATTACTCGTTTTTGGTTTAGGAATAGTTATCTGGTTTGGGATAAGTCAGCAGGATGGACAACTTCAACCGAGTATGACACCATCACCTGTGTCCTCACCCTCTCCTGTTGTCGGGACTCCGGATGAGCCTGATTTGAGCCTGGATGATATTCAAGCACTCTTTGAGAACCAAGGCGGTACATGGCTTGAGGAGCACGCAGAATGTGAGGCGGCTTCATCTGATGCCGGGTTATCAGAAGACCAGTGTCAAGAACTTGGTGGAAGTTACGCGAGTTGTGCTTCCCCGTGCCGGCATAACCCAGAAAGAGCGTGTATCCAGGTTTGCTACTCTGTCTGCTCTTTTAAGTAAATGCTGCCCTACCTTGGCTACTGATATAATGATGAGTATATGAAGCAGTATGTTCTTGTAAGTGGATTACTTGTTTTATTTGTACTGTTTGGTTTTGGGTATGTTGTTTACCGAAACCAGCACAGTGCCCAAATTCAATCATATACTGAGTGTGTAGCTGCCGGATACCCGGTTTTGGAGAGTTACCCGCAGCAGTGTAAAACGCCTGATGGTAGGAGTTTTACCCGCATCTTTACCCAGGAAGAATGTAAACAACAATCACCCCAAGCTTGTGTGGGAAACTGTGTTGTCTGTCCTCCGTGCCCTGAGTGTAGTTCACTAAGTTGTCAGACTGAGGAGTTTTGTTTAGAGCGCGGTTTTGACCGGGACTGGTATGAACGGACTCGTCCAAAAGAAGAAAACCAACCAGTCGGCCTTGCTAANNCAGAAATTAGAACTGCTGCTGATGGCTCCCAAGCTGGCTGGTGCATATTACCTGATGGTACCGAGTGTGATGAATGGGTCTTTTACCGGAAAGAATGCGGACATTAAACCGGTTCTTCTTTTACGTATTCTGTTGATAACTA
>DCTD01000056.1:2671-4361 GCA_002335355.1 Patescibacteria group bacterium UBA1449 | reverse complement strand
TGTCTTGCTGTTGATGAATTAAGATAAGATTGACTTTCCTCTTTTTGTTTTGATACTATTTAAACATGGTAGTAAATCCATTGAAAAAATGGTTTATTTTTGTATTATTACTTCTTGTTTTTGGTGTGTTGTTATTGCTTGGTTACTTTCTTATTTCTCCCAGTAAATTAGAAATTAAGAGACTGTTTACCAATGATAACAAACCTTATCCTCTTGGAATTGACAAGAGCATTGGTGAGTTTTCTACTTCCTCGGATGGTCTCAAAAGGGTATGGCTATCTGGGATAATCACAGAAGAACCATATGAAGAAATAGGCGTCTTTCTCCTCCCGATCTCTTTTGACGAAAAAAGTTTGGGAGACCATGACTTTCTAGCTCTTGGAAAGAGGGAAAGCAATCTTGGTTTTAATGTGGTTCGTAATGGGCAGATAGATTTTTCTGGTGAGGTAGTTACAAAACAGGTTCAAGAAATTCTCGGGTACTTAAAACCTGGGGTTCAGGTAAGACTTGAAGTGATCCTAGAGATGAATGATGAAAGGTTTAATTCTATCATTCAAGATTCACGCTGTGATGAACTATGCGAGGGTCGGCTTTTGGAAATAAGACATAATCTAAACGACACACAAGTTTTAATCAACTCTCTTTATGAAGAATCTTATTTGTCTAAAGGTAAGATTTTTGGACCTGCGTTAACAATATATGTAAGCGAGAAATGAAGATGGCCTTTTCGACAAAATTAAATATATCCTTTTTGATAACAAGTTTTTTAACGATTATTATGGCTCTGACGTTTTCTTTTGTTTTTGTACCTAGACAAATCAAGGCTTATGTTCAGTGTGAGGATAATCATACCTTCATTGAACATTTTTGTGGGACTGACTCTTGGGGTTGTCGAGTTTGTAATACAACAGCTGTTACCTATGATTGTATTAGATCAACTTGTACAAGTAATACAACAGTCTATAGTGGTTGTGCGATGGGAGGACCTTCTAGTTGCCCAACAAGTTGTGTCCCCTCTGGTGGTAGTCATCCTTCGTGCAATGGAGATCCTGAACCCCCACCGACCTCACCTCCAATTAATACTCCAATTCCGATACCAACAAACACTCCAATTCCAACACCTACGGGCTTTGACTGTGGAGCATGTAACAAAATAAAAAGTGAAGAAAGTCGGTATGAATGTGGTCCCATAGGAAGTTGTTCGACTTGCCAGAGGAGAACCAAGATCACAACTTATGTGTATGAAAATTGCGATATTGTATGTAATGTTAAAGATGATTGTATCCCTGATAATTCATGTGATGGGGGAAATCCGGCAAATTGTGCATCTCAAAGTGGTCCTCCGACAGCTACATTATCGGGTCCGAATTTTATTAATGTGAATACAACAGGCAATTTTTCAGTTACTGCAACTGGTAGTCAAAATATCAGAAGAATTATTTGCAGTAGGGCTCAAAGGAATTATAATCCTCCAGACCCTTATGGATGGCACACTATATATGATGATAATACTTGTAATTCCACCAGTTGCACCCGCGATTTTTCCTGGACACCTGTGGCAGCTGATGTTAATTCGACGTATGGGAACGATTGGTATGTGGTATGTAATGCCTATTACGATATAAATGCAGGCGGAGATAGCAGTAGTAGATGTACCGGAAACCCATGGCACAGTTTTCCTGATGCTTCT
>DCTD01000056.1:0-2651 GCA_002335355.1 Patescibacteria group bacterium UBA1449 | reverse complement strand
ACTGGTTATGTTCAGGGAAGAGTGGCAACCCTTGGTACAAGTGGGAATATGCCATATTATTCCCCAAATTGTTCGATTAATGGTTGTCCTAATGGCAGTTGCAGTTTGCGCTCCGGTTTATCTGTGAGCTGTACAAGTACTACAATCAATTGGGGATGTAATTCGTCTGGTGCTTATTATGTCATGGGTCTGCCTTTTTATGATTATAATACAAGTATTTCCTGTACTGCGTCTAATCCTCCGACTGGTTATCAGTTTGCATATTGGTCATTAAGCAATGGGGCTTCTACCAATGGAAGCTGTAGTGGTGGTTCTTGTACTGTTAATTTTCAGGTTAAAGGTGCTAGTAATGGTGATAATAACTTATGGTTTTATGTTGCACCGATTACTACTCCAACTCCTACCAATACTCCAACCCCAACAAGCACGCCTACACCTACAAATACACCTACACCAACACCTACCAGTACACCGACTCCAACCCCAACACCCATGCCTCCCTCCACGGGCACAGTCAGTCCTTCAAACGGCTGGTCAAATTCAAGCATTGCTGGTGTTAAATGTTCTGGGATAAATGAGAACCCTAAATTGTTTACATCAACCTTTACTGTACCTGCTGGTGCTGCTGAGATTTCTACTAATGGTTTTATTGCGGGCTTGGCTTTTTCTAAAGATAATTCACCTAAGTTTGGAGTTTTTTATAGAGTTGTTAATGCTGGCGAAAGAAGAATAGGTATTTATGATTTTGTTCAGAATAACTGGGATTCTGAAAAACTTTATAATGGAAGCAATGTTTTGACAGGCTCAATTCAGGGAGTGGGCACAATTATAGTCAGCCCATCTTCAATTTCAGTATCCGGTTCGGGTGCATCGACACTGCTTACTCTCAATGCAACTATTGAATTCAGGAATTTTGTTTCTGAAGCTGTTCAGGGAACATACAACACTCATCTGATGGTAAGGGATCATTTTGGCAGACCGGCAAGCGGAGGTAATGGAGCTTTTACGGTTAGCGGAGTGAGTATTAGATATTTTAATGCCGGATGGCGGGGGATAGATCTTGCTTATCCAGGCGTAAATTATAATGAGCCAACTTTTGACTTAACAGTTGCCGACAATGTTTCTTTAGTATCAAGGATTACCATTGTTAATGGTGGTATTGATGATAGATCGTATAGTCCTCCTCAACCTCAAGTTTTAATTAATATTGCTGATAAAGCAACCGGCTCTGACCAAGTAACTGTAGCGGCACAGGATTTTGCTGGAAACTGTAATCAGGATAACAGCTTTGAGCTTTGGCAAGATAATTGGTTTCAGGTGAATGGAGGAGGGATATTAAGCTTAGGCGATATGCAGGTTAGTTATGTTGAGGATGGTTCTTATATTATTAATGATTTGGTAAGTGTAGCAGGCGGAGGCGCTTGGGTGATGGGGACTTATTCTGTTCCTTCTGGCAAGCTTAAGGCTTCATCTGCTTGGATGTCAAATGGGTTTACCAATCCCAGCTTTTCAACGGCTTCTTTAAAATCCACGATTTATAATGCAAAAACAGCTGACAATATAACTGCTGAGGTTTTGAACAGGACAGGTGGAGATATTGTCTATATTTCAGGCGATAAAAGTATAACTTCCAATCAAACAACAATTGCTGGTAAAAATAGGGCATTGCTTGTATATGTTGATGGTAATCTTACTGTTACTTCAAGTGCAGGAACTCTTGACGGTATGTATATGGCTACAGGAGAAGTTCGATTTGATAACACTGACGCATTGGCTGATAATGAGGGAACTTTAATTGTTAATGGTAGCGTATTTAGTTTGGGAGGCAATGACATAACAATAGCTAGGAATTTAGCTGTGGGTAACAGGGAAAATCCGGCTGTAATGGTTAATTACTATCCAAGTATTATGTTTAACGATGATATTAAAGATGCTTTGTGGAGTAAGGTGACTACAATAAGAGAGGTCTTGCCATGAAAACAGGTAGAAGCAAGACATCTTGCGAAGCCATGAGAGGTTTTGCCATGAAAACAAAACACTCCATTCGACTAAACATGAGAGGTTTTGCCATGATCCTTCGGCAAGCTCGGGATGATTATTTTAAATGTGGTTTGCCCCAATCTGGGCAGGCACCTTCGGCAAGCTCAGGGCAGGCATCTTCGGCAAGCTCAGGGCAGGCTTTAATTATTATGCTTTTGGTAATGGCAGCGGCTATTACTTTAGGTTTAGCGGCATCTAGGCAGGTAACAACTGATATCAGAGTTTCAACCCAACAACAGGAGTCAGCTAAAGCTTATTCAGCCGCAGAAGCGGGGATAGAGAGAGCGTTATCTGAAGGCGAAGTTGGTGCACAATTTGAAATCGATACCAATGTTACGGCTAGTGTTGAGAAAATTACCCTTGGAGAAACTAATCGGGTAATTTGGCCTCATGTTGTCAATCCGGGTGAAGGGGTGATATTTTGGCTCCAGGGACATAAGAGTGACGGCAGTCTTGATCCTACAGTCAGATACACAGGCAATGTTAAGATTTACTTTAACAAGAGTTCGGGAGATACCGAGCCTGCCATAGTGGCAGCTCTTTATTATGATGATGGAAGTTCGGTTCGTTACTATGCTTATGATACAGTGAATAGAGGTAATGAATTTGAT
>DCTD01000058.1:2847-18258 GCA_002335355.1 Patescibacteria group bacterium UBA1449 | reverse complement strand
GTTGCAGATAACTGTATGATTGGTGAATATTGTTCAATTAGAGAAAGATGTCATGTTGGTAGTAAAACATTACTCTCTAGACGAGTATCTCTTAATGATGGCGTTAAAGTTGGTAATAACGTAAAGATAATGGATAACAGTTACCTTGTTTCTGAGTGTATTATCGGAGATGACGTTNNGGAGTAATTACAACTAACGATAACAATCTCGGTGATAACCCAGTTCATAGAGCTCCAACAATTGCTAATAAAGCAAAAATTGGTTCAGGAGCCACTATTTTACCGGGAGTGTTTATTGCTGAGGGTGTTACTATTGGAGCAGGAGCAGTTGTTACTCGTAATACTGTTAAAAATAGAGCCTATGTAGGTATCCCAGCAAGACTTCACTATGAAAAGTAAGCCATTTTTATCTATCGTTATTCCTGTCTATTGCAATGAGGATAGTCTCAAAATTTTAGTTGATACCCTAACTAATGACTTAAAGCGTTTATCTGGTAAATACGAGTTAATTTTTGTTGATGATAACTCATACGACTCAAGCTTGGAGACATTAGTGGCGTTAAAACGTGATAAAAAATATATAAAAGTAGTGAAATTGTCTCGTAATTTTGGTTCATTTAATGCAATTTTAGCTGGAATGAGTATCGCAAGAGGAGACTGTATTGCAGACCTTACTGCTGATCTTCAGGATAACCCAAAACTCATTAGAAGAATGTATGAGCAATGGCAGAAAGGATATGAAGTCGTTTTAGCTGTCCGTAAAGACAGAAAAGATGGCTTTATCCCAAAACTATTTAGTTCTTTATACTACACACTAATTAGAAAATATGCCCTGCCAAACATGCCAAAAGGTGGGTTTGATATATTTTTAATTGATAGAAAAGTGGCAAACATTGTTCTATCAATGAATGAAAAGAATAGTTCACTCCCAGGACAAATACTGTGGACCGGTTTTAATAGAAAACTAGTCTACTACACTCGCCGTAAAAGAATTCATGGAAGTTCAAAATGGACATTGACTAAAAAGATTAAGTACTTTATTGATTCGTTTATAGCCTTTTCCTATGTACCGATCAGATTTATGACAATTGTCGGTTTCATTACAGCCTGTCTGAGTATTATCTATGGTCTTTTTATTCTCTGTAATAAAATCTTTAATCAAATACCAATAACAGGCTGGTCATCTTTGGCAGTCATTATTCTGTTTGTTTCGAGTATCCAGATGATGATGCTTGGAGTTATTGGTGAATATCTCTGGAGAAACTCAGAAGAAGTAAAAAGAAGACCAAGCTTTATTATTGAAAAAGTCTTTGAGTAACTACTCATATAAAGTCTATAGTCTTTTTTTTTCTGTTCTGATACAGTAAACCCATGGCAAAAACTAAGCATAAGTTAAATCATAAGCACAGTAATGAGGCTGGATCATTAAAGACTTATCTCACTTTCTGGGATAAACATGCTGATCTAATTGTTGCTTTCGCCATTTTCGCCTATGCGTTGATTATGTGGTGGCCGACAAAAAATCTGCCCTACCATTGGGACAGTGCTGGATTTGTTATTAACTCTGCAAAACATTTATTCGAAACTAACTTCCAACCCCTCGTCAACCCAAGTCTTGCATATGCTCACCCACCGTTGATTACCGCTACTTTAGCGTTAATGTGGAAATTGTTTGGGCAGTCACCTCTTATATCACATCTCGTTACTTTTCCATTCTTACCAACTCTTATGATGGGTGTTTACTTCATTGGGAAAAAACTTTCTACCCTTTGTTCGGACTATTATCTGCGCTAATAGTCGGAGCCATTCCTGTTGTTTTGTCTGAATATGGTGTTATTTATGTCGACTTACCTGCTGCAGCTTTCTCAATAACTGCTATAGCTGCTTGGCTTCATAAGCGATACTTTATTGGAGCACTTATATTTTCGTTAGCAGTAATCACTAAAATTCCATCGATATCTCTTTGGCCAGTGTTTGCTTTAGCTTTGTACCTTGATAAAGATGCTAGAAAGAGTTGGCAAAATTATCTCTACCTTGTTCTCCCAATTGCCATACTTGGGGTCTGGTTAGGGTATCACTACAGTGTCAAGAAGTGGTTGTTTATTAGGCCAGATGTTATGGAAATGTATCAGCAAAGAAGCCTTTCCATTTTTACTGAACGAATGTACTATATCTTCCAACTTCTTTTTGTAAGGCAAAATCGTTGGATTCTCTTGATTGGCATGCTCGGTAGCCTTGGATACTTATGGCAAAAAAAGAGATTAATACCCACAATAACTACACCAATAATAATTCTACTTGCAACAGTAGCTTTTGGTGGTGGTTTCTACCTTTTCTCTCCTGAGCTTGGTTCCCGTTACGTAATGGCCCCAATTGTCGCTTTTATCATCTTAGCACTGTTTCTTTTACAAAAAAGTTTTGTTAACACAACGTACTTTATTGGTTTTTATTTATTATCTATAGCCTTATTTATCTCAGCCTGGCATCCTCACATAAAACCAACAGAGGTGTACGAATATGCCCCACCTGATAACATGGCCTACCAGGATATTATTAAGATCGGACAACAGTCTGCTCGCTTTTTAGAACTTAGTTATTCTGAAGCAAAAATCTATGGCGACTGGCCGGAAAACTATCAGTTATTACAACCCTATCAAGGATACGTTTCTCAAGCCTTAAACTTTGACAGTTGCAAGAATTTTACATTAGAGATGGATAAAACGCAGATAGTTTATGTCCATCCCTATTCTCCCGCTCAGCAGCTATGCCGGCGTCTCATGGATCTTGTGGCTATGAAACCTCTTAATCGTTTCGAAAGTAATGGTAAGTGGCTTGAACTCTACATGATTGATGCCAGTGCAACAGCTAGACTGCTTCAGGATCAACAGGAAAAGAATAAGTAAGACAATTAATTGACCTCTAGATCATAGAAAAAGCTCAAGATAGTCACATGCCTGTACACAAGCTAGTCCTCCCATTTCAGTCTCTCTACCACACCTACTCCCACTGGCTGCCTATGCTTATATACTGGATTTCATCCATGGTAGCTAGTTTTCTTAACTGGCTTTATAACCTTCAAGCTAATCGTTCCCTCTCTTTAGAGGACTTTGCTAACCTTACCTTCTTTTTAACAATCCAATACTTAACAACCATCTTTTCATTCGCCTTGTTTATCACTGTAAATCGTTATGCGGCTCAAAAGAGTAATCAAGTCTTCAACACTCAACATGCAATTTATTCAGTAGGGATTATGAGCATTGTCTTAGGAATGGTAGCGACAATTACCTATGCCATAACATCTCCATGGTGGACCCTGTATTTCAAGTTTCCCTCAGACTTATCAATGATTTTTATCACGGCTACTGCTTTTCTGTTCATTTTTCCGCTTAACTGGATACGAGGTGTTTTTAATGCCCATGACTTATTTATTTTTGGAGGTATTTTTATCTTCTTTGAGGCTCTAATCAAGCTAACTATTGGATTGTTTGGAAGTTTCACCTTTCAATCTTTACCTCTAATTATGGCAGCTGTGCCCATGTCTATGGGAATTACTCTATTCATCTCATTATGGTATGGCAATAAACGATCGTTAAACACTAAATTTTTTGCATCATATAAAAAGATAGCCATTCCAAAGGAAATAACCCAATTTTTTGGTCAAGCCATATTGCTTCAAATTGGTGCAGTTGCTTTAATCAATGTTGATGTAATCCTTGTTAAACACTATTTCTCAAGCGACGTTTCAGGAGTTTATGCCTTAATTAGCTTAATTGGTAAAAGTATTCTTCTAGTCAGCCATAGTTTCTTGGGGTTAATGGTTCCACTCCTGTCCCCACGATTATCAAACGACAGGGCTCGGCATAAAGTTTTTATTATCCTGTTATCAATTGCTCTGTTTTCATCAGTCTTGCTGACATCTCTAGTCGTCTGGTGTCCTCATTACAGTTTAGGAATAATACTTGGACAACGGTATACATTTATCTTACCGTATATCATTAACTACTGTTTAGCCATTATTGCTCTCACTATTGTCCTCTCTTTTTCTACCTATCATCTTCTGAAAAAAGACTATTTCTATACTGGGTTCATTGTTATGGGTTTAGTCCTTGAAGTTGTACTAATTAGTCTTTATCATTCTTCTTTAACAGATATTGTTAACAGTCTTCTAGTTACTACTAGCAGTTTGGCTGTGTTAATGGTAATAATGCATATACCAAAACTATTCAAAGAATGGCGCCTTTTTAAAGAAGCAAAAAGGGTGAAACAACTCTATGAGCCAACATCTTAAGGTGAGTATCGGTATTTTCGCTCACAATGAAGAAAGCAATATCAGTAGTGTTATTGATTCACTGTTAAAACAAAAAACTGATATTGCCAATATTGCTGAGATACTCATTGTATCTTCTGGCAGCAATGACAAAACGAACAAAATTATCCGTCAAGCAGAGAAAAAAGATAAGAGGATTAAGCTCTTAGAACAGTTTCAGCGTGAGGGAAAATCAGCAGCAATCAACCTTTTCTTACGAAAATCAACTTCTCAAGTATTAATAATCATCAGTAGTGATATCCGTCTCCATAGTGAGGCTATTGAGGAAATTACACTACCCTTTTTACACTCTAGTGTTGGGATGGTAGGAGCCCATCCTGTCCCCTGTAATACACAACACAGTCAAGTTGGAAAAGAAGTCAAACTTTTATGGCACTTACACCATCTCATTTCACTCCAGCAACCAAAATGCGGAGAAATGGTAGCGTTTAGAAAAGTTATCAGAGCCATTCCCAAACACTCAGCTGTTGATGAAGCCACTATTGAAGTCTTGTTAAAACTTATCGGCTTTAAAATTCTGTACGCTCCTAGAGCAATTGTTTATAATAAAGCTCCACTAACAGCAAAGGAACTTTTGACTCAACGCCGTAGAATCTACGCCGGACATCAATGGATTAGTGGTAAATACAACTATCATGTCTCAACAATGAATAGTGGTAATGCTTTAAACGCTATTTTAGACCACCTTATCAACCAACCGAACGATATCATACCGATGGTTAGACTTATTTTGCTTGAGCTGTATGGAAGAGTGCTTGGCTGGTTTGACTTTTATATTCTTGGAAAAAATCCGTACGTTTGGAAGATGGTCCGAAGGTAAGATTAGTTACCTATTACGAGAAGCAACAGGTCCGTGTAACCATGAAAATAGCTCTCCTAATATAACATAGCTTAGGTTCCAAGGAATCACCGATAAGACGACTGCCAAGACTACTAACGGCATATGAGCAAAGAACTTAGACCCAATATAAATGGATAGAGAAAAATTCATTAAAACAAAACTAGTAACCACTGCAATCTCTTCTTCTTTTTCACGGTAAATAGCTGCCCCCCATCCAAACAAGCCAAGACCTAGAAACAGTATTAACATTAGTAGACTTGTCCAGAGCAAGACAAGTGGGTTAATTAATATGAGTTTGTCAATCTGTGAAGTTAAAACTCCGGTTAAAATAAATAATAGTAAAACCATGCTTAAGTATCGATGGTACTTTTCAGTTTTTTTAACCACTGGTTTAAAGAAAACTTGCAAAAACTCAGAGAGAACAACAGGTAAAATCAGTACCATTGCCAAATCAATAATCATGCTCCCCACAGGTAAATGGATATCCTGCTGCATAAAAATATGGAAAAATGAGGGAATCCAAAACGGTGTTAAGATACCAGTAATGGTAACTAACGCCAGTGTTAAACTTGGCTTACCACCAAGCATTTCCGTAAATAAAGCTGAAGTTGAGCCTACAGGAGCAAGGGCTAGTAAGGTAAGCGGTATTTGATATTCGGGAACAAATGCGTTTGAGATCACAAAAACAACTACCGGTACTAAGATCAGCCGGATTAAGGCCACGATAACAATAAACAGTTTTTCTCTACCTAAATTAATAATATCTTTTGTGCTGATTTTTAAAGCACTTAGCAGTATCAAACAAAATATCCACACTTTGTTGTACGGATAGAGCATGTTTCCTAGCCCAGGAATATAAAGTCCAAGCAATAAAGCAATTCCAATTAACGCCAGATATTGCAGGAGAATTTTATGCATATTTTTATTCTGAATAGTTAAGATGGAAATGTCAATTAAGCATTATTTTTTACAGAGAGCAATGAAGTATGAAGGCACAAATCCAATGCGGA
This sequence comes from Patescibacteria group bacterium UBA1449, assembly GCA_002335355.1. Lineage (GTDB taxonomy): Bacteria > Patescibacteriota > Microgenomatia > UBA1400 > UBA1449 > UBA1449. The sequence goes on along the minus strand of DCTD01000058.1, from coordinate 12,081 downwards.
ATGTGTCTAACGGTTGAACTTTACTGCCTCTAAAGACTACTTTAAACCCAGTATCTATTATCCAATGGATAAAACCAGGCGGAATTCTTGACGTTATTTGATTTACTAGTGATAGATATGGTGCATGAACTGGTTTTTGTCCATAAAAAAATATTGAAGAAAAATTCTTCGAAAGAATACTGTGGAGCTCATCTAAGCTAAATTCCTTAAGATGGAATGGATTAGAATTTTCTGTGTTCAAAAGTCTATTGGGGGTAGACACAATAAATATCCCGTCTTGTTTTAAAACTCTTGTTACTTCTTTAAGAAATTTCTCTGGATGAAGCAGATGCTCAAGTGTTTCAAATGAAATAACTGCATCAAACGAACTCCTTTGTTCTTTGATCGCTTCTGCATCTCCAATTTTATAAACGACGTTTTTCAAACCATAGTACTTTCGAGCATAACTTACTGCCTCAATAGAAATGTCTATCCCTGTTACTTGCTTTGCGCCTCCCTTAGCTAAGAGTTGAGTTCCATAACCACTACCACAAGCAATATCTAGGACTACCTTATTGGCAACAAAGTTCTGTGCAAAAAAGTAACGATCAAGATGATCATATAGCATTTGTTTGTTATACCAAGGCAAGCCCTCAGGAACTAAACGCTCGTGTGACCAACTCTTTGTATTTAATATTTTCTTGTTAGACATATATTGACGAGCAAATACATTAACTCTTATTACTATAACTGATTTTAAAGAAGATATGTTAAGATAATCTTATGAAAGTGCTAATAACAGGAGTTGCTGGTTTTATGGGTAGTCATCTTGGTGACTATCTCATACAACATAAATCAAAATATAAGATAATAGATATTCTTGGAATTGATAACCTCTCGGGAGGTTATATACGTAACGTTCATAAAAATATTGCCTTTACTAAACTTGATCTCCGCAACAAAGAACAAGTAAAAAAGTACATAGTCTCACATAGACCAAACTATATTTATCATTTAGCTGCTGATGCAACTGAAGGAAGGAGTCAGTTTACTCCAATAAGTGCAATAGAAAACAATATAGTAGCATTTATCAATTTAGTAACTCCAGCAATTGTAACTGATGAACTTAAAAAAATAGTAGTTACGTCATCAATGAGTGTATACGGCTCTCAAAGACCTCCCTTTAGTGAAAGTTTGTTAAGAAAGCCTGAAGATATTTATGGTATTGCTAAAAGTGCAATGGAACAAAGCCTCGAAGTACTAGCTAAAGTATATGGGTTTAGATATACAGTATTTAGACCTCATAATGTTTATGGCCCAAAACAAAATATTGCTGATCCGTACCGAAATGTCATAGGCNNCTTTATCAATGCCTTATTGAATAACAAGCATTTTTACATTTATGGCGATGGTAGCCAAAAGAGAGCGTTTACCTATATAGATGATTTTACTCCATATTTTGCTCGTGCGATGTTCGAAGATAAAACAGATGGAGAGATTATTAATATTGGTCCTAGAGAAGAATACTCTATTAATGAGGTTGCGAATGAAGTACTTAGTTCTTTTGGTTATAAGGATAATGTTCCAGAACATCTTAAACCAAGGTTTGTTGATTTGCGACCGCAGGAAGTAATTGAAGCTTTCTGTACAAACAACAAAGCTGAATCACTACTTGGATATAATACTACTGTTACCCTATCTGAAGGTATTACAAGGATGGTTGAATGGGCTAAAAAAATTGGCCCACAAAAGTGTCGCTATTTAAACAGTTTGGAAATTGAAAGCAGCAAAACACCAGTAGTTTGGACAAAGAAGTTATATTAATTTTATTTCCTCACAATATGCCTACGTTTCCCTTAGTTGGAATTATTCTTGTTAACTTTAATAGTTTTAAACATACATCAGAATGTGTTTCTTCCTTATTAAGATCTACCTATCATAACTTTATAGTCTACATTATTGATAATGGATCATCTCAATCTGAAGTAAAAAAACTAACACACTTATCAGCTAAAGAAAGAAAGGTTTTATTAAACTTTAATGGGGAAAACCTCGGATTCACTAAGGCAAATAACATTGGCATGCGGTTAGCACTACTAAAAGGAGCTGATTATCTCTGGATATTAAACAATGATACTGTTGTAGCTGAAAACGCAATAGAAAAATTTCTTAACGTATGTAAAAACAAAAACTTAAGTAAGTCAGAAACAATCCTTTCATCAACAATTCTATATGATCAATCTGATAAAGTTTGGTGTAACGGAATGTATGATTTGCCTTTGTGTAACTTTCCAAAAAGTAAAGATAAAAACAAACATTACCATAAAATTACTAAAGATCAGTTAATAAAAACTCAATATTCTGTTGGTTGTTCAATGTTCTTTTCAAAAGAATTAATTAAAAAGTATGGTTATATGAATGAGAATTACTTCATTTATTATGATGACTTAGACTTCAGTTTCAAAAAAGAAAACTATTTTATTCAAGAACCACTTGTCTTTCATAAAATCTCCGCAACATCCGGTTTTATTGGTAAAGAACGATTCACACCTTTTCAAGCTTTTTTACATGGGAAAAACGCTATTCTGTTCTACTTCGGTAAGAAGAGAGTACCGTTTTGGGAAAAAGGTTGCTTTTTATTATTTACCATATGGGTTATTATGAGCTTATATGTACGTGATCTAAAAACGTTAACTGAGTATATTAGAGGTGTAAAAAATGGAATATCGCAATATCAAACAAGTACCTCGGTTTAAGATAACTATGTACAACAAACAATACTATCATCGATACAACAACTCATTATTCCATAAACTATTTATTCAATATGCTCACAGGAGGGAACCAATTCTTCGTTTTTTGAAAAAACGAAAGCAGCAAAATAGTGCTCTACTCGATGTTGGTTGCGGTTCAGGGACTTTCTTACAGTATGCTCAAGATTACTTTCAGTGTACTGGTATTGATATCTCAAAAGCTGGACTAAAAGAAGCATCATATCGATCACCAAAATCATGCTTTGAACATAAATCTGTGTATGAACTAAATACCTTTAAGAAAGAATCATTTGATATCGTTACGTGTTTCGATGTTCTTGAACATGTTTTGGAAGTTGAGTCTGTTGTTAAAGAAGTGTATCGAATCTTAAAAAACGATGGTATTTTTGTTATGTCTTCTCATAACACTGACTGTTTTTCCAGAGAACTAAAATGGTTAGACTGGTTTGGGTATAAAGACAAAACACATATTTGGTTTTATTCTCCTTCTGAGTGGGAACTGATTTTAAAACAAGCAGGGTTTATTCCAATGAGACATTTCTATAACGGATTAATTGATCCACCATACTTACCATTTATTCCTCAGATAGTTCAAGAGCTTACTATTAAATACCCTACTCAGGCATTATCCATTCTTGGTTTTCCTATTCCGAAGTTTATGGGTGAACTCTTTTTTTTAGTGGCCATTAAAAACCCTGGTTGGGAGTCAAAAAATTTTAAAGTGCAACAAAGACTAATAAGTAAGAAAAGTGAATTACGCAAGATATGACCATATCATTAAACTACTTCCCTTTAACAATAAAAGTTAGAGAAAGCATTTTTTTTCAACTTTCAAAAAAGTATCTTCGTTCACTACTAGCCTTGTACAATTTTTACCAGCATAGAACCGTCAACTATTCTACTCCATCTGTTTCAATGAAAATTAATCAAAGTGACTTTGTGGTACTTTACCGAATTAGCCCATATAAAAATGGTAAAAGCCCAGTGTTTACAAACAATAAGCACTCATTGGTTAACTTTTGTCTTACTTCTTTTTTCCGTTCTTTTAAACACATTAAACCAAAAACCATTTTTATCCTTGATTCATGCCCTAAGAAATATCTACAACTTATACGTACAAAGTGTCCATTTGACTATGAAACCCTTACTTTTCAAAACCTGGGAAATATTGGAACGTTTTATACCCAGTTAGCAATTGCACAACAGTTACCAGCTAAAACAAAAGTATATTTTGCTGAAGACGACTATTACTATTTACCTGAAGCTGGAGAACAAATTGTTCAAGCGTTAAATGTGTTTGACTTTGTTACACTTTATGATCATAGAGAACATTACAATACTCCTTGGGTAGACAATAAATATCACATTACTATCAATAAGAATCACCATTGGCGTACCTGTGTTTCAGCGTGCCTAACGTTCGGCACAACCGTGGGCATGATTCAAAAAAACTATAACACTTTCATAAAGTATGGAACTTTTGATCACCCAATGTGGCTTGAACTCATTGAAAAAGGACACTCCCTCTATTCTCCTATTCCATCTCTAGCAACTCATTTAGTAAGAAATATGTTAGCTCCAACGGTAGAATGGGAAGCTGTCTGGAAAAGGGATTTGAAAACGTTACTGTGATATTAGTTCTAGGATTAGCATGGTATATAAATTACCAAACAAATAAACAAAAATGATAAAATCAAAAGATTACATCATGATTGCAAAAAGATTTGCAAATCAAGAATACTCAAAATGTGACTCTAGAGGAATATATTTTGCTCATCAACCAATATACGGATTCAGAAAAGATGAAAGAAGAAATGGAATTATCTGTAACTATATTCGCACCTATCAATTAATAAAACTGTTATCAAATTTTAAAGGAGATTCTTTACTTGATGTGGGAGGAGGAGAAGGGTATAAAGCTAATCTTGCTAAGAAATTACTTAAATTTAAGAAAATTGTTAATACTGATATTTCACACGAAGCCTGTAAAAGAGCTAAAGAAATATTTAACTTACAATCAAAAACAGCAGATGCACAAAATTTACCTTTTGAAGACAATGAGTTTGATGTAGTAATTTCCAGTGAAACTATCGAACATGTTCAAGACTATCATAGAGCAGTAGATGAGATGTTGCGGGTAACAAAAAAAACAGTGATTATTACTGTTCCACATGAACCAAAACATGTGATTGAAAAAAGCATTAAGTATGGAGTTCCGGGCGAGCACGTTCATTGTTTTAATACTAGTAGTTTTAATTACTTAAACGAACGTGGATTTTCTGTCTTCGCAAAAAAAATATTAAGTCCAATACTTTCAATTCCAAACACCTTAGTAGATGCATCTCCTAGAGAATATAACGATTTTTATAAACGGGCTGGATACCCAAAAATACTTGTTGATACATACAATGCTCTTGTTCCCATCTTTCGAAAACTATTTGATGAAAAAATAGCAGTTAAACTGATTAAGACTGATGAAGTACTATGTAATACTTTTCCGTTATACAAAGGAATAGTTTTTGTTATTCAAAAAAATAACCAAATGTTTAAAGAAGTAAATATTAAATATCCTTCTGTAGAAGAAATTCTACAAGTAACAGTTCCTTTCTACTATCTAAAAGAGAACAATAAATAATCATATGTTGACTATAATAATGTCGAAATAANNATAGCTGACTAGTATCAACTTTCTTTCTTCTACATTTACTAATCTCCTGCTTGTCTTTAATCAACCATTTCCTTTACTATATAAATGTCATAATATCTCTGCCCTGCAAATGCAGCTTACTTCATAGCCACTGCATTTGTGTTTTTGTATGAAATTTGTATTTTTTGAAACGGAAGATTGGCAAGTTGAACCCTTAAAACAAGCTTTCCCCCATGATGAGTTAGTCTTTACCGCTGAACACCTTACTGAAGAAACCGTTGATAAATATGTAGATGCTGATATGGTGTCAGTGTTTGTCCACTCAAAAATCCCCAATTCAGTTTTAGACAAGTTCCAGCATTTGAAATTGATTGCTACCCGTTCAACTGGATATGACCATATTGATATTGAGTATGCCAAGAGTAAGCAGATATATGTATGTACTGTTCCGTCTTATGGTGAGAATACAGTGGCTGAACATACTTTTGCCTTAATTCTTGCACTATCGAGAAAAATTTTCCAAACATATGAACGGACAGAAGAATACAACTTCACTATCGATAATAAGATACAAGGGTGGGATTTAAAAGACAAAACAATTGGTGTCTATGGACTCGGTCATATCGGGTACTATGTGGCCAAAATTGCCCATGGATTTAGTATGAATATTGTTGCTTACAAGCGCACTCCTGACCAGGAACTGGCTGAGAAGTTTGGCGTAAAGTTTGTCAGTTCCCTTGATGAACTACTAGGTCAATCAGATGTTATTACTCTCCACTGTCCTTTAACTCCCGAGACCCATTATCTTATTAACCAAGGAAATATCGATAAGATTAAACGAGGTGCCATTCTTATTAATACTGCCCGAGGAGGATTAGTAGAAACTGAAGCAGTACTGCAAGCTCTAGAAAAAGGCATTTTGTCTGGAGCAGGCTTGGATGTATTTGAAGAAGAAATCTGTCTTGTCGATCCTGTCGCTTTACTAAACTCAGAGTTTAGAAAACTGCATAACTTAACTCAAATTCTTGAAAACCACTTGCTTGTTGCCAGAGATGATGTGATCTTAACACCACACAATGCCTTTAATTCAGTAGAGGCGGTACACAGGATCTTAAACACAACGATTGAGAACATCCAGAAGTTCTTTGCGGGTAATTCACAGAATGTCATTAATCCAACATGGTAAGAAATTTTAAACGACAAAGGTTATTTGCTGTTTTTAAGACTAGGTAATTGCAATTTCGCAGCTGCCATATTACAATAGCTACTGTAACCAATACAGCTTATTGGTTGTTTTTTTTGTTGGATATGAGAATCTCTATTACCTGACATTATAAATAACAGCTTGTATGGCATTGAATATATCAATCGCACCGGAACCGATAGCTTACCTAGGAAGCTTTGCCATCACCAACTCTCTACTCAGCACGTTTTTAGTCACACTCGGATTTATTGCTTTAATCATTATCTTCCGGTCAAAAGAACTAAAAAACATTCCAGAGGGAAAGAGTTTACAGAATTTTTTGGAAGTAACTGCCGAAGCTTTTTTAGGGTTTTATGCTCTGCTCGTTGGCCAAAAGCGGGCTAAAGAATACTTTCCTTTTTTAACTACGCTTTTTGTCTTCATCTTGTTTAGCAGCTGGTCAGGATTACTGCCTGGAGTTGGTTCTATTGGAATCAATGCGATACATAACGGTCATGAAGTCTTAGTCCCGTTTTTCAGAGCTCCAACCGCTGATTTAAACACAACTATTGCTCTGGCAGTTATGGCGATAATCTTTATCCAAATGCAGGGGTTTAAGACTCTTAACTTTAGTTACTTGTCTAAATTCTTTAACTTTAAAAACCCTATCTTTACCTTTGTTGGCTTATTAGAGCTAATGGGTGAGCTCACCAGGACAATCTCTTTTGCATTCCGGTTATTTGGTAATATCTTTGCAGGTGAAGTTTTTNNCTAGCAGTCATGAGTTTTTTAATACCAGTTTTTGCACCCTTACCATTCTTAGGCCTAGAAGTTTTTGTAGGCATTATTCAATCACTTGTTTTTGTTATGCTAGTTTTAGTGTTTACTGTAGGAGCTACTGCTCACGCTAACCACTAACGTTATTAATTATTAATTTTTTAAAGGAGAGACTATGGCAGATGCATTTACTACTGCAGATGCAATTAGACAACTTGCTGTCGCAATTACCATTGGTGTTGGAGGTATCGCGCCAGCTATTGGTATCGGTATGATTGCTAGCAAAGCAATGGAGGCTATTGGCCGAAACCCAGAAGCATCAGATAAAATCCAAACATCGATGATTTTAGGTTTGGCTTTTGCAGAAGCTATTGCTATTTATGCTTTAGTGACAGCCTTGATCATCAAGTTTACCTAAAGAACAGTAAACTTTAAACTTAAGACAGAATACTAGATATTGTTTTCGAATAGTTTCTTGTTTTTAGTTTCTAGTCGTTTACTATGGTTTCAGAAGGAAATGTATTTACATCACTCGGGATTAATCCTGTTTATTTGGTTGGGCAAATAGTAAACTTTTTGTTGCTTTTGTACCTCTTACGTAAATTTCTTTACAAACCGGTGCTTCGCAAGCTTGAGGACCGGTCAAAGTTTATCGCGCGGGGTGTTGAAGCAGCCAAAGAAAATCTGGCCAAACAGGAAGAAATCGAGGCCCAACGGGAAAAGAAACTCGTTGAAGCACAAAAAGAAGTTGAGGCATTGATCTCAATGGCTAAGACTGAAGCTCTAACACTTAGGGAGGAGACAATTAGCCAAGCACGGGCTGAAGCCGAGAAACTGATGCAGAAGAAGTCGAAAGAAATCGAAGAACTTCTGGAATTGAAAGAAAAAGAGTTGCAGAACAAGATGGTTGACTTAACAACCGCAGTAGCAAAAAAAGTCCTTGAAGAATACATCGATAAGAAAACCCAGGATCAGCTTTTAGAAACACAACTAAAAAAGATTGCTCAGTCAAAGGTAGGCTAAGGAAAGGATGTATATGGCAAACAAGAAAACACGAGCGATAATAAAAACAATTAATACCTATTTAGAAAAAGAAGGGAATGTTGAGAAACTGAAAACCTTAATAAATAAAGCTGAACGCATGTTAAGTTCTGGAAAGACTGAAGAAACAGAAACGAAATCAATGATCACCTCACTTAGTGCTTTACTTGAGTCTGACATGGATCGCGATCAACTCAAGTCGGTGATCAGTGAACTCGACACTAGTTTAGAATATGAAACCAAACGTAGTTCAGCCGTTGTTACTACTCCAAAAGAGCTATCCGAAGATGAACAGGATNNGATTATTACTTTGCTTGAAAACCTCAACAACCGAGAATTGGAATGTGAGTTCGTGGTTGACCCTAAGCTTATTGGGGGAATGAAAGTGAAAGTCTATGATCATATTGTTGATATGAGTCTTGATGGTGCATTAGAAAGTCTTAATCAAACACTCAAACATTAATTTTTAAAAACTATGAAACAAACACCAATCAAAAACACTACTGATATTGCCGCATTTATCCAAAAAGAGATTGAACAGTTTGAACACCGAACAAAACTTATTAACGTTGGTGAGGTCAAAGAGATTGGTGATGGTGTGGCTTTAATAGAGGGTTTATCCGATGTTGCCTATGGAGAAATCCTGGAGTTCTCACAAAAAACCTATGGACTGGCACTTAACCTTCGCAAAGATGTGGTTGGAGCTATTATCTTAGGCGACTATGCTCATATTAAGACAGGCGATGAAATAAAAAGCACTGGCAGAATTTTGGATATTGGTGTTTCTGAAAAAATGATCGGCCGGGTGGTTGACCCTTTGGGTCAACCGCTTG
>DCTD01000058.1:0-2818 GCA_002335355.1 Patescibacteria group bacterium UBA1449 | reverse complement strand
TTGACGCCATGATCCCGATTGGCCGGGGTCAACGGGAATTGATTATTGGAGACAGAAGAACGGGAAAATCATCGATTGCGTTAACCACTATTCTTAACCAGAAAGGCCAAAACCTTATCTGTGTCTATGTGGCTATCGGACAAAAAGAATCTTTTGTTGCTCAGCTCCAGGCAACATTAGAACAATTTGGCGCCATGGAATACTCAGTAATTGTGGATGCTTCAGCAGCAACCTCTCCGGCAATGCAGTACCTAGCCCCACTTGCCGGTTGTGCTATTGGAGAGTACTTTGCCGAAAAAGGCCAGGATGCTCTTGTTGTTTATGATGACTTAACCAAACATGCCTGGGCTTATCGTGAGATCTCACTGCTGCTACGCCGTCCAGCCGGACGAGAAGCGTATCCTGGTGATATTTTTTACCAGCACTCAGCTTTACTGGAACGGGCTACCCGGTACAACGAAGAACATGGTGGCGGTTCTCTCACTGCCTTACCAATTATTGAAACCCAGTTAGGTGATATCTCAGCCTATATTCCAACTAACGTCATTTCAATTACTGACGGACAAATTTATCTGGAAGCAGACTTATTTAATGCCGGACAAAAACCAGCTATTAACGTTGGTACTTCAGTTTCCCGGGTTGGGAGTAGTGCTCAGATAAAAGCCGTTAAGCAAGTAGCTGGTAAGCTCAAACTTGATCTTGCACAGTATCGGGAACTGGCTGCTTTTGCTCAGTTTGCCTCCGACCTCGATGAAGCTACCAGACGTCAGATCGAACGGGGCAAGCGCTCGATGGAGATTTTAAAACAAGGCTGGGACGAGCCATACCGAGTTGAACAGGAAGTCATTATTTTCTGGACAATCAGTAATGGCTACTTGGATGATATTGCTGTGGATGATGTGAGAACCTTTGAAAAAGATCTTATAGATACCTTTGAACGCCGGCACAAAGATATTTATAAAGAGATTCTTGAGGAGAAAGCACTCAACGATACGTTACAGGAAAAGATTAAAAAGGCAGTAGAAGACTTTAGTAAACAGTTTAAGGCAAGAAAGAGTAAGTAGAAATACCCATGGCATCAACACGCAAAATCTCATCACGCATCAAGTCAGCTAAGAATATTAGCCAGATTACTAAGGCGATGCAGATGGTTTCGGCCTCAAAAATGAAGAAAGCCCAGGACTTGGCTCTTAATGGTGAACCGTACTCACTGGAGTTGCGGCGGGTACTGATTTCTCTGTTATCTACCGTAACCTCATTTAAACATCGACTACTTAAAGTTAACCATGAAGCTGAGAAAAATCTATGTGTGTTTGTAACCACCAATAAGGGTCTTTGTGGGGGATTAAACACTAACCATTTTAGAAGCATCATGCGCTGGTACCGTGAACATCCTAACACTGACTTTATTACTATTGGGAAAAAAGGCCGGGTCTTTTTAAGTGCGATGGGAGCAAACATTATTGCTGATTACTCTGAGTTACCAGATAATATTGATTTTGCTCATACTCTACCCATCACACATCAACTAACCAGTGTGTATAAACAACAGACCTATAAACGGATTTACTTTAGTTACAATAAATTTGTTTCAACATTAACTCAAAAACCACAGCTTTTGCAACTGTTACCAATTGAACTTGAAGATCTTAAAGACTCGTTAGGGCTATTGGAAGAGATCAGTACTGAAGAAGAGCAAAAATTTGAACCAAAAGAATACATTCTTGAACCATCCAAAAAACAGATCATCAACTGGTTATTACCTTACTTTGTCGAGTTGCAAGTATACCACTTTCTTTTAGAAAACAAGGCAAGTGAGCACTCTGCCCGTATGGTAGCTATGAAAAATGCCTCAGAAAATGCGCAAGAGATCATGCAACAATTGAGACTTGTATACAACCGTATGAGACAACAAACGGTTACTGCTGAACTGGCAGATATTGTCACTGCCTCAATGGTAGTTCAGTAAACAATTGTTCTATTGTTAGAGGGTTGCAGCGAGTCTTTCTCAACCAGCACTGCTACTTTCTACCAATTTAACAATTACGTGTCACATTAATTAGTTTGAAAGGAAACAAAACGTATGAGTACTCAACAATCAAACTCTGTCGGAAAAGTTACCCAAGTGATTGGGCCGGTTATTGATATTGCCTTTGATAAAGCCAGTTTGCCTAAAATCTATGATGCTGTTCAAGTCTATATGAATGACAAAGAACACGTAGTTGTAGAAGTTGAACAGCTACTTTCTGAAACTGAAGTCCGAGGTGTGGCTATGAGCAGCACGCAAGGAGTTAAACGAGGTATGAAAGCAGTAAACACCGGTAAACCAATTTCTGTACCGGTTGGAAATAACGCCTTAGGCAGAGTCTTTAATGTTTTGGGTGAAACCGTTGATAACAAAGGACCGGTTAAAGGTGATGATATGTGGCCAATCCACCGCTCTGCCCCAACATTAATCGAACAGGAATCGACCGTCCAGGTTCTGGAAACAGGTATTAAGGTTATTGACCTTTTAGCCCCGTTTGCTAAGGGAGGTAAGATTGCCGCATTTGGTGGAGCTGGAGTGGGTAAAACAGTGGTCATGCAAGAGCTGATCCATAACATTGCCATGGAACACAAAGGCCATTCAGTCTTTGCTGGTGTTGGGGAACGGACTCGTGAGGGGAACGACTTATACCATGAAATGAAAGAGTCAGGAGTTATTGATTCTCTGGTCATGGTCTATGGCCAAATGAATGAACCTCCTGGAGCCCGTCTTCGGGTGGCTCTGACCGGAATGACTTTTGCCGAATATTTTAGAGATGTTAAAAAAGAAGGA
>DCTD01000055.1:12894-46771 GCA_002335355.1 Patescibacteria group bacterium UBA1449 | reverse complement strand
CAGAGTACTGAATAATATCGATTTTTTCACCGTTTAATTCATCAATGACCGTTTGGACCCGAACGCCTTTTTGTCCGACACAGGAACCAACCGGATCAACACCTGACTGGGTAGAAAAGACAGCGACTTTAGTTCTGCCACCAGCCTCACGGGCAATACGTTTAATCTCTACCGCTCCTGAGGCTACTTCCGGCACTTCCCGTTCAAACAGTTTAGAAACTAATTCAGCTGCAGCCCTTGAAACAATAATTTGTTTCCCCTTAAGGGTGTCTCTGATATCAGCAATGTAGAAAGTCATTCGCTTGTTTAAATTGTAGTGTTCGTTTTGAACTTGCTCCTGAGGCGGCATGACTGCTTGCCCCCGGCCAATGTCAACAATAATAAACTGGCCATCACGACGCAGGACCATACCGGAAACAAGGGTACCGATCCGGTCTNNCAGAATAACTTGTTTGGCAGTCTGAGACGCAATCCGGCCAAATCCGGGAGGAGTTACTTCTTCTTTTTTGGTCTCATCATAAGCTGCTTCTTGTGACTCGGCTTCTTCTTCATCCTGTGGAGGTGTCAGTTTTGGAAATCGAAAGATTTTGGCTTCACCGTTTTCAGAATTTACTTCCACTTTGTACACAAATTCATCTTCCAAGCCATAATCTTTACGATAGGCTGCCAGGATAGCTGCTTCAATCGTTTCTAAAACCACTTGAGGTTCAATTCCCCGTTCACTACAAATTTGGTTTAACGCTGAAGCAAATTCAGTTCGTGCGGTTAACATTGATGCATTAGCCATTGTTAGATAAGCAATAGACTCATAAAGCAGTAAAGCCCTCCCTTACAGCTTTATATCGTATCGCTGTCAAATAAACAAAAAGGTGGTCTCGACACCACCTTACCTCAATACATTCTAACTATCCTAGATTATACCAGTCAAAGAAGAATTGAGCAACCTAAAACTTATTTGAAAGGTTTTGAAAGGAGTATTACACCGACATATTTGCCGTGGTCTACCATTTTGGCTCCGGCAGCCCCAGCTAAATGGGCAGTGATACACTGTTGATGGATTATGTCACTTCCTATACCTAGATCATTCAAGAGTTTTTGATGATAGTTACAGAGATTACCTAGCTCTACCCACTGTCTACGTTTTATAGCAACAACACCCTCTTCTACTAAACGAGCCACCTGTCCAAATAATGCCTCAACTTCCTGCCGATGGTGTTTATGCTGTTTTTTTACCTGCGTTAAAACGGTTTCAGCGTTGCTTAAAGTATCACCAGCAACTATCTGTAATGGGATTCTTCTAACTCTTAAGACCTGAATACCGTTTTCTGCCTCCTGATATACAAGACTCTGTCCAGTTACCGAGACAGCAACAGCTGGTTTACTTACGGTACACTGCAATTCCTCACCGATTTGATAGACTGCATCAACCATTTCCTGGGTATTAAACTTGAGGTTTACGAGTTTTAAACTTGCCTTTAACAAAGCTACTGCTAAGATCGTCACCATCTCCTCACGGCCATAATCACCTGTAATGGTAAGCTCCATACCCGGTAAGGCCGGAAAACGGTCATAGAGAATACGCAAAATTCCGTGGATATCGGACAAAACAGGGGAGGTTTTAGTTGTGATATCGAGCTGTTGTTGACTGACTCCTTGCTCAGGAAGAGAAATGCGTACTCGTTTTTGAGATAACGACACAACTTCAGCTGTAATTGTCTGCTGTAAAGGGACCGCTAAAGCCGGATACCCAAACTCAACGGCAATATCACCCAGTAAAACGATTCCACGTAAAACAGAAACAGAGAGTGTTTGAGGCATAAAAGCTAAATACTTCCAGCTATACTTTTAATCCTGTTTACATCTTCAATATAGCCCTTTTCCTGTAAAACAATCTGTATTTCTTCTAAAAAACGAGGTAGCGCTTGTGTCTCAGGGACAGTAGCAACCGGTTGCCCTTTTTTAATTATCATTGCCTGCCCCTTACCGCCACAGAGCCCAATATCCGCAAAACGAGCTTCTCCCGGCCCATTGACAATACAGCCCATGACCGCCACCTTCAGCGGCGCCTGGACATCAACTAAAAGGGTTTCAACTTTATGAGTTAAGCCAATCAGGTCAACTTGAGTCCGACCACAGGTTGGACAAGAGATAAGGGTAACCCCCTTTTGCCGCAGCTGTAAGGCTTTAAGGATTTCCCAACCTACCTTGACTTGCTCTTTCGGATCACCAGTTACCGAAACTCTGATGGTGTCACCGATACCTTTGTTTAAAATGGCTCCAATCCCAACAGCACTTTTTATAATTCCCTGCCATGAGGGACCTGCTTCGGTGATACCGACATGAACTGGATAATCAAACCGGGAAGCAAAGAGTTCATGGGCTTGAATTGTTTGGGAAATATCAGAACCTTTCAAAGAGACAACAATGTCATGAAAGTTTTCTTTTNNAATATTTGAATGTGCCGAGTGGCTGATTCAATCATGACCCGGGCAACTCCGTATTTCCCATATTTTTCAAACAAATCCTTTTCCAGTGACCCCATATTGATCCCAATACGAATGGGGATATGCTTTTCTTTACAGGCAGCTACAACTGCTTTGACTTTATCTTCACCACCAATATTGCCAGGATTAATCCGGACCTTATCGGCTCCTTGTTTGATACTTTCCAGTGCTAGTTGATACTGAAAATGGATATCCACTACCAAAGGAATAGTGATCTGTTTTTTGATCTCACCAATGGCATAAGCTGCCTCCATATCCGGCACGGTTACCCGAATAATCTCACAGCCGACAGCTTCAAGCTCGTGAATTTGAGCCACAGTCGCCTCAACATCAGCGGTATTAGTTTGAGTCATTGACTGCACCCGGATAGGATTACCACCGCCAATAGTAAGTGTCCCAACAGATACAGCTCGCGTTTGTTCTCGTGTGATCATAGAGTATGTGTCAAAATAACCGAGGGATATTTTGATTTTAATGCTACAAATGCTTTTTCTGCTATCTCTTTTGTCTTAAAGAAACCAACAGTTGTCAGTCCTGATCCAGCCAGTACCGTGTTTACAGCACCATGCGTTTTTAAATCAGTTTTAATTGCAGAAACACTGTCAAATGTTTCACTAACTAGTAAGTCAAAGTCATTCCAAACTGAGCCAATAATTGTTTCGATATCATTATGTTTTACTGCCTGTTTCAAGGTTTCAATGCTTGAAACCTGATGGCCTAAATAAGCTGGGTTAAGGTTTTGATACATCCAACCGGTAGAGGGTTTTTGATCTTCTGGTGTAATTGCTACCACCCACAATCGTGGGAGTACGTAGGGCAACGGTGTAACGACTTCAGCCGAACCAGTAACTTCACACAATCCCCCTCTAAGACAGTAATAGACATCTTTCCCCAACTGACTTGCTAAATGATCTAGAAGTTTGTTAGTAAGCTCAATCTGCCGGAGTTTGGCTAAACCTCTGATTGTTGCTGCTGCATCAGCACTACCTCCACCCAAACCTGCGGTAATCGGGATTCGCTTCTTTACGGTAATAGTTGCCCCTGATTGGCCTTGGTACAACAGCTGGGCTGCTTTCATAACCAGGTTGTCTGTATCAAGCGGCAACCGCGGATCATCACAGTGGAGTCTCACCTTATTTGCTGTAGTTCTTTTGATCTCTATCTCATCACACAATGCTAGTTGACAGTTTATAAAATGCACGGGATATAAACCGTCTGAAGTCTTTTCCGGTAACAAATGGAGGTTTAGGTTTAACTTGGCAAAAGCATGCTCTCTAATCATGTCTAGTTAAAAGGACAGTTGTTATCACCTGAATGCCTTCACCTCGGCCAAATGCAGTTAATTCTTCACCGGAAGTAAAAGTGATTCCTACCGCATTGTGCGTAAGGCCCAGGACCCGAGCGATATTCTGTTTCATTCGTTGAATTGTACTAAGTGGAATTCTAGGTTTATTGGCTTCGACACACACCGAAACGTTACTAATGTTATAACCTTTTTTTATGACTTCTTTTAAAATATACTCGACATATTTTTCACTATCTTTGATGCCATCCTCCAAACACACTTTGTCTGCCCAAGTCCCGATTGAATCACCACCAAGAGCTGAGCTTAAGGCATTGCAAAGACTATGGAAAATGACATCCCCATCTGAATTAGCTTCAAGTCCTGGGTGATCTGTAACCTCAATTCCAGCCAATACTAACGTTTTATCTGCTTGTGTACTAAACCGATGGGAATCCTGTCCAAGACCAATTCTAAACATAGGTATTATTTTTCATGAAAGTTTTTAACAATACGCCGGGCTAAAATGAGATCTTCTTTAAAGGTTATCTTAAAGTTCATGTTTGAACAGTGAACTATCTTGGCTTTAAGATCAATCCGTTCCAACAGTTGCGTATCATCTGTGCCCACAAAGTTATCTTCCTGAGCTTTAATAAAGGCTTTGTACAAATTTCCAAACGTGGCAACCTGAGGTGTCTGGGCATACCAACATGAGGTCCTTATAGGTGTGTGCTGGATAATGGTATTATCATCGGTAATTTTCACCCTATCCCGGGCCGGATGAGCGAGCAGTGAAGCCCCATACTGCTTGGCTGCACTAAAGACTTCCTTTAGTTCTGATGGGGTAACAAAGGGATTAACACCATTATGAACACCGATCAAGTCATGTTCAGCTGCTTTATCTTTGAGATACTCTAAGACTTTAAAGGTTGAATCCTGGCGGGTTTTATCGGCTGTTACAAAACCGACAACCTTGGCAAACCCATATTTTTTTACGATTTGTGCAATCTTTTTTGCATCCGTTTCTTTTGAAGAAATAACAATCTTATCAATAACCGGACTATCCTCAAAAACTTTTAGCGTCCAGTAAATGATTGGCTTTTTATTGAGTTTGGCAAAAATCTTGTTATAGCCAAGGTTCATCCGCTCGCCGTTGCCGCCTGCAACAATGATTATCCAGTTCATATTAAAAAATCATTAATTGTTAGTAACAGTTTACACAACATACGTTTTTTGCACCTTAAGTTCTAAACATAAAGTGAGTACGCCGTGATGAATTATAGGTAAAACTTTTCTCCCGGGCCCAACTATCAGCTGCCAAAATAGCTTCAAGCGTTGGCTCCTGAACGACAGAGTGATCAGACATGACTGTAGCAATCAGCTCAGGAATCTCCAGAAACGATATTTTTTCCTGTAAAAACAACGAAACGGCAACTTCATCGGCAGCATTTAAAACCGTGGGCATTGTACCACCCGCCTCAAGGGCAGTATAGGCAAGAGAAAGACATGGAAAGGTTTCACGGTCAGGTTTGGCAAAGGTCAAACTGCCAACATCAGCCAGAGATAATCTCGAAAAGGTATTCTTGGACCGTTCTGGATATGTTAACACATATTGGATAGGCAACCGCATATCAGGGAACCCAAACTGGCCAATAATCGAACCATCCTGAAACTGAACCGCTGAATGTAAGATACTCTGAGGATGAATAACTACCTCAATTAGCTGAGGTGAAACAGAAAAAAGACGGGTAGCTTCGATTACTTCCAAGCCTTTATTCATTAAGGTAGCGCTATCAATTGTAATCCGTTTACCCATCTTCCAATTAGGATGATTGAGAGCATGAGCAACGCTAACATGTTTCAACTCTTCTTTTGTTTTCCCTAAAAACGGACCGCCGCTACAGGTAAGAATAATCTTTTCAACTTCTTCCTGCTTTCCTGAACGCAACGATTGCCAAATAGCACTATGTTCACTGTCAATTGGGTAAAGGTCAATTTCAGGCTTGTGTTGTAAACGAAGCTGCTTATTTTTTTGACAAATCAGTGTATTAACCAATTCTCCTGCCAAAACCATGACCTCTTTAGTTGCCAGAGCGACACTCTTGCCTGAAGTAAGAGCAGTAACTGCCGGACGCAAACCAGCTGCTCCAGCAAGCGCGACGACGACAAGATCACACTCAAGCACTTCAATCATACCGAGAATCTCTTCTTCCCCACTATATATTTTCAATCCTCTTCCTGCTTTAACAGTATGTTTAAGGGTTTGATGCGTTATGCCAACATGAAGCGGTTTAAACTCAGCTATCTGTCGATTGAGTAACTCAACATTAGTGTTCGCCGTTACAGCAACAACCTGAAACCTATCGTTTAACTGCCTGACCACATCCAGTGTTTGTGTACCAATAGAGCCGGTTGAACCGAGTAGAGCAATTTTCTTCATATTCATTTTATTCTCCAATGATTTGGCAAACTACATCCCGTTTACGAGGAGCATCCAGTTCAATGAGAAATATCCGCTGCCACATACCCAAAGCCAACTTACCGTCAATGACTGGCACTGACTCACTTGTCCCCATGAGTAAGTGTAAACAGTGAGAGTGACCATTGAGACAATCCGTTGCTCCCTGACTACACACTAAGTTTTCTGTACGAATAGTTAAATCGTTATGACGATAGTACCCGTTACACGGCAACACTTTCTTTGCAAACTCAGCAAAATCATCAAAAAAACCACTTTCACGCTCATTGATTCTCACCGCTGCTGTCGTATGTTTGGAAAAAATGGTAACTAATCCATTAGTAATATGGTTTTTACGTATGGCTTTTTCTACTGCATCAGTAATATCAACAAAATCCATATGTTTTTTGGTTTCTATAGTGAAAACATGGCTATGCACTTTCATAAAGCTCCTTTGGTAGAGTAAACGTAATGGCAGCTTCGGTAACCGTGTTTATTTCCTCAACTGCAGCACCTTGATTTGTAAAATAATTGACTGCTTGCGTTATTACATACTCAGGTACCGATGCTCCAGCCGTAATCCCGACACTTGAGGTACTCTCTAACCACTGAGGGTGCAGTTCTGAGATATCATCAATTAAATAGGCGTAAGCACCAGCGGCTGAGGCAACATCTTTAAGGCGATTTGAGTTTGAACTTTCCTTTGAACCGATAACAAGTATGACCGGGGTTTTCTCAGTCAAGGCTTTGACTGCTTTTTGTCGGTTTTGAGTGGCATAACAGATATCAGCTGCAGATGGTTTTGTCAGATTGGGAAAACGATTTTCTAAAACCGTCATGATTTCTTGGGTATCATCAAAACTTAAGGTTGTTTGTGACAGGACTATCAGTTTCTCAGTTTGCAAAGGAGCAACCTGTTTAGCGTCATCTTTGGTTTCAAGTAAGGTAATCATGTCTGTTGGCACTTCCCCTAAAACCCCCTCTGTTTCCGGATGTCCCCTGTGCCCGATATAAAGAACAAAGTAACCATTTTGCACAGCCTGTTTGACTTCAGTATGAACTTTAGTCACTAAGGGACACGTGGCATCAATTACATGAAGCTGTCGCTTTAGTGCCTCTTTGTATACTTTAGGACCGGCTCCATGAGCACTAATAATTACTCGACAGCCAGATGGCACTTGGACTAGCTCTTCCACAAAAACTACTCCCCGCTTCTCAAAATCAGCAACGACATGATGGTTATGTACAATCTGATGCCGTACATAAAGAGGTGAACCAAAATGCTTTAACGCTGCCTCAACGGACGCTACTGCCCGGTTAACCCCAGCACAAAAACCTCGTGGTTTGGCCAAATAGACTGTTTTAATCATGTTTTTGGTAATCGGTAACTCTTCCATAACTGCCAGAGCCAAAAACCTAAATACAGAAACGTAACCACTGCCACTAACGTCACAATCCCCACCCCACCTTTTGTTAAAAATCCCCATTGCCCGGGAGGGGCAGCAACCAGTTTCCGGCCCAGCCAAATAATTCCTAGTCCACCAACAAACGCATAAAGTGGGAAACCAATAACCAGAATAATCTGAGAGAAATCCTGCTCACGGAAGAGTGATCGCAGCGTTTTGAACGGGTGAAGTACTAAACCAAGCCAGTTACGAAAAAACAGATATAATTCTTTAATACTTAAAAGAATAGAGTACTTAACCAGGCGTTGGTAGAGCGGTTGATTGGCAAACAAATTCAGCTTGAAAGGCCAGACGTGCTCGAGATAGTTTCGACTCTGCAGCTTTGTAGGTTAGGTTTAACTCTTTAGCAATGGCAGAAACACTCAAACCTTCTATATATCTTAGTCGTAATATTTCGGAATATCCCTCGGTCAAGTTGTGTAATGTTTTAAAGATCTTACCTTTTGCTTCTTTTTCCTCAAGGGCTAACTGAGGGCCCAAGGCTTTATCGACAATTTCCTGTAAAAACGGCAGTCTTGAAAATAAAATTGCTTTAATCTTCTTTCGTCGGTAGTAGTCCACCAACTCATGTTTTGCAATAGACAGACACCAGGTCGAGAATTGCGATTGGCGCTTAAACTGCGGCAGTGAATCAACAATGGAAAGAATTGTGTCCTGAACTAATTCTTCCCGGTCGTTCTCATCAGCTACTTTGAGCAAAAAAAACCGCTTCAACTCAGGCACAACCTGACGGTAGAGTTTGAGTAAGGCTCTTGGATCTTCTCTAATAATGAGACTGATATCACGATCGTTTATATCCATAGCGAGTACGTTAAGTGATAAAAGGAGTCATTGTGACTAAAGAAAACCTAATTAACTTTTTGTCTATTTGTTGTTTGAAACTTAACATTGGTTTCTATTTCTCCCGTTCGATCAGAAACTGGAGAACATTCTTCAAGGTATCCTGGTGAGCACTACTGCTCGCTAAGTGCGGAATTAATTGTAAACCAGCATTACCGTAGTTTAAAGCCTGATCCCTGGCTGCTTGGACTACTCTATATTTTGACATTAGGTTCTTAACACAAGCTACATCCTGCTCGGTCCGTTGTTTTTGGTTAAAGATAATCTCTACCAACTGTCTGTCTTCACCCTCAGCCTTTTCAAACAACAGTTGAGCCAGTATAGTCCAACGGGCTTGTTTGATATCACTATCAGCCGCTTTCCCCGTTACTTCTGACTTACCAAAGGAACCAATAATATCGTCCTGAATTTGAAAGATCTTGCCGACATATTCACCATATTTTTCCAGTACCGATACCCATTGAGGATCTTCTTTTCCTGCCAGTAACGCCCCCAGTTTTAACGGCATCACCCCTGTATAGTTGACAGTTTTATAGGCATGGATAATTGCAGTTGCTTGCCGGTTGGTCGTACTGTCCTGTAACGGAGCCGATATATCCAAGGCTTCACCCCAGGCCACCTCGATACTGGTTTTGAAAACGTAGTCAAGAGCTTTTAGTTTACTGTCTGAGGAGAAACTGGTTTTTTGCAGTACCAGCGGAGCTAAGTAAAAACCGATAATGGCCGTATCAAAGGCCATGTTTTTGCCATAGGCACAGGCATGTTTATAACCTTTGCTATGAGCGGTAAACTCCCACTGTTTATGGATGGTTGCCTCCCCCCGCCGCAGATCATCGTTATCAAAAACATCATCAGCAACTAAAAACGCGGTGTGAAGCACTTCCATTAGTAATGAAGCGTAAAAGATATCTTCATTGGGGTTCTTACCGGCTAACTCATAGCCTAAGACTGTCATGGCTCCCCGAAATTGTTTTCCTTTTGGGTAAAGAGACGCAAACCGTTCAAGCACTTCCACAGGCAATACTCCTGCCTTATAAGCCTCATTCTTCCACTCAGTAAAAAACGCTTGAGCCAATGGAGTAGTTTTTTTTCGATAGTCAGCTAAAAACTCAGAAACTTGCATAAACAGATATTGTCATGTTGCACTTAGTGCTAACTTTATTAGTGCATTGTACCAAGAGAGACAAAACTGGTATACTTTAAGCAAATAATTTACTCAGTAATCTTTATGACAATCGCGATTAATATAGGTGAAGCATTAAAACTTGGTGAAAACGGCCAAAGCATTAATCAGGCTACTCAGTTTCAAAGTTTCGGGGCCTTTCTTTCCCAAACCATCATTCCCAATGTTTTAGTAATCGCAAACATTATCCTCTTCTTCCTCATTCTTTTTGGTGGTTTTACCCTCATCACTAATGCCGGCAACCCTGACAAACAAAAGCAAGGAGCCCAAACCTTAACAGCCGCGCTGATCGGTTTTATCCTCATTTTCACTGCCTACTGGATTATGCAGATTATCGGCATTATTACCGGCTTTGATTTCTTTAATAGTAGCATTTAAAATATGCTTATGAACTTTTTATACGCTATTGGTAATGTTGCTCCTCCGCCGCAGTTTGGCCCAGGTGGTTATGCTGCCGACATCCAGTCTGGCGGTCTTCTCCAATTAGTCAGTAACATTGTAAAGTTGATCATTATTGTTGGTGGTCTGTGGGCCTTTTTTAACCTGCTTATCGCCGGGATTACCTATATTACAAGTGGAGATAAGCCTGATGAGATCCAAAAGGCTACTCAACGAATCAATCTCTCTCTAATTGGATTACTAGTTCTTGTCGGATCCTTTGTTTTAGCTGGCATCTTTGGCTATCTGTTATACGGTGATGCTAGTGCCATTTTAAATCCAAAGATCTATGGTCCAGGCAATTAATATGAAACGTTTGTTGACTATCTCTCATCTATCTCTCATTGCTGGTATCGTACTCCTCATGCCTCAAAAAGCGTTTGCTAAAGCAGTTGATATTGGTGACATTTCTGCTGGTGAAGTGAGTCCCTATATCCCATCTGATCCAAACATGGGTATCAACTACTATATTAGACAACTTGAAAGTATCCTTTCCAACACAATTGGTTTTCTCACTATCTTAGCTGGTCTCTTCTTCTTAGTCTATTTTATAGTTGCTGGAATTACCTGGATTACAGCAGGAGGAGATGC
The DNA here is from genome assembly GCA_002335355.1 of Patescibacteria group bacterium UBA1449. Classification (GTDB taxonomy): domain Bacteria; phylum Patescibacteriota; class Microgenomatia; order UBA1400; family UBA1449; genus UBA1449. The sequence goes on along the minus strand of DCTD01000055.1, from coordinate 36,009 downwards.
CAAAAAAGCAGAAGATGCCCGTAGCCGGATGACCAACGGAGTTATCGGATTAGTTATCGTCGTAGCTTCCTATTCCATTGTCTTTATTATTGGCCAAGTATTAGGAATCGATGTTCTTAACTTGGGCTCAGCCATTATTCGGATCGGGCCATCAAGTCCTAACCAATAGTTTCATTATGCTTAACATACCAAACTCATCTATTGCTATTAGAAATCCTGTCATCTCTCCAAATGATGGTGATTATACACAAGTGGCTGCCAATCCACTTGCTGATCTCATTAGCCGGCTCTGGCAGACAGCGGTCATTTTAGGAGCTATCCTCCTTATTCTTTACTTTATCTGGGGGGCCTTGGAATGGCTGACTGCCGGTGGTAATGCCGAACAAGTTAAACATGCCCAGGGTAGAATANNTAATGCGGTGATTGGTCTAGTAATCCTGGTTGCCTCGTTTGCCATTATCCTATTTCTCCAGTTTCTCTTTGGCTTTAACCTGCTTAACATTAGTTGGCCAACACCATAAAGTATGAAAAATTTTTTTATTCCTTTCTTTCTTTTTTTGGCAGCCACAACTCAATTAGGCGCTCAAACCAGAACTAATATTCAAGCCCCTGTTAGTGCCAGTGGATTATTCCCAACCAATATCGGCGTGTTTATCACCCGAATTATTGATTTTGCCCTCATTATTGGTGCTGTTGCCACTTTGTTGTTTCTCATTATCGGTGGTGTACAGTGGATTACTTCAGGCGGTGATAAAACCGCCAATGACGCTGCTAAAGGCCGGATTACCGCTGCACTAATAGGACTAACCATTCTAGCCTTTGCGTTTGCGATCTGGAGATTTGTTATTGGGGTACTGGGTATTGGACAAACAGGGCCTTTTNNTATATTGAAGTTAATAACAGATTAAAGCTTGACTTACACAAAAAAGCAATTCATAGTATAATATCAGATAGAATTACAAAGTAACTTGCCTTATATCAACAATATAAGCACAATAACAAGAAAGGTGGTGACAGTATGAACCATATACTACGTAAAATCTCACAGGCTGCATTAACTGGGTCAGCAGCGGTTTTCACTACTGTCACTACAGTAATGGCAGAAACAGCACCTGATATTAACATTCCAGCCCCAACCTATGGACTCACAGATCCTAACATTGGTGGTTTGATCGTTACTGCTGTTAATATAGCCTTAATTATTGCCGCTTTACTGACTTTCCTGTTTTTAATTTGGGGAGGTATTCAATGGATTACCTCAGGTGGAGATAAGGCAGCATATGAAGCTGCCCGTAACCGGATTACTGCCGCGTTAGTCGGTTTGGCTATTGTCGCTGCTGCCTACATTATTACCCGAGTCATTACCTCTTTCTTAAATATCCCGATCTTTACTGGTCAGTAAGAGGAACATTGATATAAGTGAAGAAAAACCCGGTCTAAAAAAACCGGGTTTTTTGTTTTCTCAAAAGCACTGTTTTAGTAAACTGAGTAAGTAACAAGAATCACTTGACTTCAAAAAGCCAGCACTTCATAGTAGTAGAGTAGTAGCTGGATGTGTTTATCATAACCAGAACATATGGCATGAAAACCTTTAAAAAAAGACTATCTCAAACGTTACTGACTGGAACTCTTATTTTTACTACTGCTGGTTCTGTTGATGCTCAAAATAGCCTCAATAATGATAAACAGATAACTATCTCTCAACAAACACAGGATGCATTTAGTCTTAGCAACCTTATCTCTTTGGGAATTAATGCAGCGCTCATTGCAGCTGCTTTACTTACTGTAATTTTCCTTATCGTTGGGGGTGTTCAGTGTTTGACTGCAAAAGGAAACACCAGTGGCTACGAAAACGGCCGGAGTAGAATCATCTCTGCTTTGATCGGACTGGCTGTAGTAGCCGCTGCCTACGCCATCTTGACCATCATTGGCACTTTGTTTAGTTAATGTTAATCTGAAATTGAAAAAAGAGTTAAAGGCAAAACAATTCTATAACTGTGATTGAGAGTATAATAACTGGGATTTTTGTTGCTCTCTTGCCTTAAGTGTGAGAGAATAACCATAATAAAGCCAAAATTTGACTATGTGTATATATCGATTCACTCGTATCCTCGTTGCCTGTTGTCTTGCGTTTAGTATGTTATTTTCCTTTCATCAACCGCTGTCAGCTCAAGCTAATCCCGCTCAAGCTGCTTGGACAGAAGACCGACCAGCCACTTTTCAGGATCTGGAAGCCGTTTTTGCCAANNATGTATTAGGTATTATTGTTGCCTTAGCCGGTATTGCCGTTTTTGTGATGCTGATTAAAGGTGGGTTTAGTTATATGCTTTCCGGCGGTGACCCCAAAGCGAATGCCGCGGCTCAGTCCACCTTAACCTGGGCAGTGCTTGGCTTTGTTATCTTACTATCTTCTTGGTTTATTCTCCAGTTTATCGAAGAACTTACTGGCGTTAAGGTGACTGTTTTTAGAATCGGCCAATAATACATTTTGCTTTGGTTTTATGTCTCCCTTTAGCCTTATACTTCTAGTATAATTGCTATATATGTTAGGCCAGCGTCTCCCAGGTACTACATTCATCCTTTCGCCGGCACGAGGAATTATCCTTTGCCTTAGCGTAATTATTAGCTTTTTAACATATCTTACCTTACAGTATCCTCAATCGTCCCAAGCCGAAGAGAACCAATGTTACGTCAATCCCCAAGCCCAAGCCGGGCCACTGAGACCTCAACCTTGTCAAAACTGTAGTGGTCAAACGCTGGCTCCAGCCAATGCCTGTGCGCAAACTCCGCTGTTAACCAGCTCGATTCCCTGGGACTGTAACAGTCTTGAATATGTCGACGGCAAATACTACTCCTCGGCTCAAAACTGGTCAGCAACGGTCAAAATTAACACCGATGATACCAAGGTGCCGTTTGTCGGTTATCGTTCAATCGATACAGATNNCAACAGCACAAACGTTAATAACTACCTTGCCGACTACTTCGAGGGTACCGCTCTTTATGACGGTTGGGAGCCAGATATGAGCAATCCTGATGACCAGATGAAACTTATCCACGACATGGGAGTATTTAGAACACTTGCGCCTGTTGAGCTTCAGGATCAACTCAAGATCGACCTTATTAAAAAAGGAGTTAACTATGAAGTGGTTAAAGGAGAGAACAAGAAACTGATGCAGGACTGGGCTGCAAAACCTCAACCGTACCCTCAGGGTTACTTCCCACCAGAAAGAACTGGAAATCCAACCAGTATTAAGTGGTACGAAGAATGGCAAGCTACCGAGTGGGGACAGTTCTGGCCCTATGTACCCATGTTTACACGGGATGACGCTCCTGGTTCAGTTGTGGTTGCTTCCAATCAACCACCTGATACTGTTAATCCTGATACCAACGGCAGCCAGATCAACGACTATACAGCTCAGTTCCCCTTGGCTGTCCCCCATGTCGCCCGGTTGTATGAAGTGACCCATGCTCTGCAAAAACTCTTGCTGCCCTCAATCCATCAGCTCGGCAGAGGTGGTGGTAGTGGCCTGGCCACAACCGGTGAAGAACTAAAGTATCTTGATTGTACTAACACCACCTTTGAAATCGCCCCAGAAGACAAGGCTACCGTCATTCAAACAGTTAACTCCTCATGGCCAAGCAATATCTTAGCCAGCAACTGGGACAGAGTGGTAACCGCAAGCCGTGACAATGGCTGGAATCCTGCCTGTGTTATTGCCCTATGGATTGAGGAGACTGGGGCCTCTCATTCTGTTGCGGTTGGTGATTCAACTGCTTCTTTGGGGTGTTTAGGCAGTGAAGTTACCAGTCGAGATCCTCAAACCAACCTATCTCAAAGTTTACAGTGTCTGTTCCGGCTGCATTCCATGAGTATCTATAACCGGTATCCGTTAGGCAGTTACAACTGGTGGTTAGTCTTTGCCGAGGGCCCCAACAACAACGGTACGTTTTTAGTCAACCCCAATTTTCCTAAAAACTACTCATATTGGTATTCGAATTTAACCAGTGTTGGTACAACACCCCGAATGTCAGATGATAACCGTTCCAGTTATCGGGCTGCCGAACAAGCAGCTACTGAGAGTAACTTGTGCCCGGTAAAAAATCCCAAAGCTGATCTTAACCCAAACGACCCGGTTTGTTGTAGTGCCCAAGCAACCATAACTGTTGGGGATGCCCGTTCCTTAGTCTTTACCTCAGATGATGAATTCAACAATAGTTGTAGACCGGAAACAGAGACAGTTTATGATGATGATGCTGAAGAGTATGTTGATATTAACACTGGTCGATTAACTGGCGGTGGCTCAACTGAAATTAAACGGCAGTTAGACGTGAAACTACGGGTACCATATCTACGCGAGATATGGGCGCAAACAGCCGATTCCAATTTTGGTATCTTTAATATCTTTAGACCAGCTCATTGGTCAACTTTCCCTGATGATAGCGCAGTTTCAGAGATTAAATATGAAGTCACTGCCAGTTCCGGCTCCCAAAGCATCCAGCCCGAACGCGGTGATCTCTACTACCCCTACCTAGGCGGTATTAACCGCACCAAAAAGTGTATTTCAGAACAGTTCCTAATTCCGGCTGAACTACAAAGCGGCATTAACTACTGTAACTTCTGGGAGACCCTACCTAACATTCCGGGCACCACACCAGGTTCACCAATGGCCGGATGTAAACAAACTACCAATGTCACTGAACTGAAAAATGAGATTCAACAGCGGTTTGGCATTACCTTTAATAATGAAGAAAAATACTCACCAGCTCAACTGGCCTTTGCTTGTCAGGCACTGGCAAATCACTCCCGAACCAAGAACTTTATTCCCTACGTCAGCGGTACTGTGATTAATTATACTGCTGGAGTACCACAACAAACTGGCTGTAAACAGATCTTAATGAACCCACACTACTATGCCTCAGATAACCCGGGCGACTTTGGCCGGAACTATATTACTTTTGGCATTGTCTTAACCCATGAGTTAAGTCACGTTATCCAGATCTGTAGTGACCCAGCGTCGCTGGCTGAACATCCTGGTGTTGTGGCTAGAGATAAGGCTGCAGGGTACATGGGTCCCTTAGGAGACGGCTGGATTACTGAGTATCCCCGGCTCGGAAACTCTATCAATGAAGACTACGCGGAAATGCTGACCTGNNCCTGTTTCCAGATCAACCCTCACAAACTTGTGCCAGTTGCCGGGGTTCAGAGAATCCGTATGCTGGAAGTAAATTTCCAAACCGTTACGCTCAAGCCCGGAAGATCCTTGAGTTTTAGGTAGTACTTATGACCAAAAAAATCCTTAACCTCTTACTTATCATCTTAGTTGTACTCTGTGCCGTCGTTATGAGTATCGTGGCCTTAACATTTCCCAATAAGTCAGTAACCCCAACCCAACCCCTGCCACCCACCCTCCCATCACCGTCACCAACACCCGTCCCACCCAAAAAGAGTTTTATTGATCCGGATAACCCGTTGCAACGCACCATAGTCGGTTTAACCAGGCAACAAGAGGTTGAAGCAAACCATGAAATTATTTCGGTTACAACTCAATCTGATGGTAGTCAGGTATACCAACTTCACTCCGCTATTGAAGCCGTGCCTGACACGATAAAAACCAAAAATTCCCAGGTAGTCTATGAACAAGTCCATCTCCCCTTTACATCCTCACAACCAGGAGCGATGTCTTTAGTTGAGTTAAAACAAAAGTATGTAGAACCAGAGGAGATTATTACGACCGGTTCTCACTTTTATGGCCAGTTCGCCCATACCTATCTCTACGTATCCCGGGGAGTGACTGCCGTAGTTGACTCAATTAACGAGGTAGTGAGAGAACTGCAGTTTTTCGAACCTATGTCTAAAGAAACCTATCTCCAACAGTATGGAGCTGATATTGCCCCACCTGACTCGTTTGGAGAACGCTTTTTTGAATAGCTCTCCTAATTGCCCTTTAGGAGGCAGTGTAGTACTATAACAAGTATTAGCACATTAGCGTGTTTATGTCTTTTGCAGCATTTTTCCGCTCCAATTTACGGTTTTCATGTACTGTCTTCAGTATTCTTGTCTTTACCATTTTATCTACCTCGATAGTAAGTGCGACAGTCGNNCAGTCGGTGCTCCCTGTACGTTTGGCGGAGGTGAGTGTGCAGAGGGCAGTGAAATCTGTAATCTTAACAAAGGAACAGCCACTAACCGCCAATGTGGTTATGAGGGCACTTGTGTTGCTTTTACGTATTCCGGAGACACACAAGCTGATTGGGAAAAGCTAAAAGAATACTGCCAGAGTGGGGTCACCAGCGATGGCAATTTTGACTGGTATAACCCTAGCATTGAAGGTTACCAAGACAACGTATATGACCCTAACAAAAAAACCGAAATGGGTATTGATAAAACAGTGACTAGCATAAGTCATCTATCTCAACTTTCCCTTGCAACAGATATGATAGGATTGACAGACCCAGTAGCTCGAAAATTGGGTATGTCAAGCGGAGGCGGTGCGGTAAGTTTTTTTAGTGGTGGTATTAGCCATCTGGTTGCCGCTCCCCCAGCAAAGCCCTCCACATATATCGCTGACCTGGGTAACCAGATTGGTCTTGTTAAACCGGCTTACGCCCAAGGTATGGGGTACCAAGCGCTTAGCCCAGTCTTACAACTCTGGAAAGCATTCAGAAACATTGCCTATTTAGGATTTGTGATTATTTTTGTTGTTGTTGGTTTTATGATCATGTTTAGAGCCCGGATCAGTCCGCAGGCTGTGGTCACTGTTCAGGCGGCTATTCCTCAAATTGTAGTGACTTTGCTTTTGGTGACATTCTCATACGCCATTGCTGCTTTCATTATCGACCTTATCTATATCCTTATTTACCTTACTATTGCCGCCTTTCATTCATTTGGCATTTTTACTCAAGCAAGTAATGCTCAACAAATTCTGTTTGAAAAAAACATTTTTGCCATTGCTCTTCAAGATTTGATGGGCGGACCCTTTGGTAATCAACCTCTTAATCAAGCAGCATCAGCTGTAGATAAGATTATTAGTGATATTGTTGGCGGAGCTGCCGGAAAAATTATGGGTTGGATCGGTCATGGCTTAGCCTATCTTATCTTTGCAGCCGCTATCCTGATTGCTGTCTTCCGGCTCTTTTTCCAGCTCCTTATGGCTTACATCGGACTTATCATTAGTACCATCTTTGCTCCAATTATTATCCTGTTTAATGCCTTGCCTGGTAGCCAGAGTTTTAACACCTGGTTAAAAGGCATTTTTGCCAATGCCATTGTTTTCCCGGTTACTGCACTCATGATTTTAATTGCCGGAGCCCTGGTAAACTCTACTAGCTTTGCCGTTAATGATAATATCGGTTACGACTACAACAATGTCGGAGGCCAACTCCAACTGCCGTTTATTGGAGGCGGTTTTGACTCAGGAGCTATCATGGCTTTGGTAAGTATCGGACTGTTAATGTTGCTACCCCAAGTCAATACCCTTATCCAGGAAGCTTTGGGTATTAAAGGCGGCATCTTCGGGGCTGCTGCTGCTGCGTTGGGTGGTATCCAAGTTNNGACTGGACAAAGGGCACTGGGTAAATATCAGCAAGCCAGCCAAGAAGCTGCTCAACATAGAAGAGATAAGATCATACACACTCAAAGTGCAAATATCGATGGTTATACTACTGCAGGCCACAACACCTGGGTAGCAGGTAAAACAGTAAAAAGGTTATTGAACCCGTTCTCAAAATAAATGCTTACTTTTATAGTTCTTTTACTAAACCTGCCATCTAGTAACTGCATAATTCCAAGCATGAGGATTAATACCTTTAGCTTGACTGTATACTCTGTATTCTGATGCAAGACCTCTGTCTTCCGGATCGATGATATGAATTCTTGTGCTAACATTAGGCACAATAATATCTTGTGCTAGTTTTCCAGATCTAACCAACTCGATTAACTCTTGTTCAAACTGAGTATCTAGATCTGCATTTTTATCAGTACTTGTCTTACTTGTAGTTATTGCTTCAATCATACTTGCTCCAAGCGCTGCACCTTTTCTAATTAAGAATTCCCAAGAAAAAAACTGTTTGTCTAAAAGTGTTTTTGCTCTTTGTCTAAAATCTAGAGTTGCTTCGGGAAAGTTTCCAATACTTTCCAGTAAGTCTTTAGCGCAAACTACCGATGGCACATAAGAAAAATGCGGACCATGCAAGTACTGAGCATCATCACCTTTTTGAGCTCTCAACTCAGACGAACAGTTAAAGAAAAAGCCATGACTTTCCAGCTTATGCCTTTCTCTCATTACTTGGTCATTGTTCAGACCGAGATCTGCCCACCGATGTCTAAACTCTCCCCAAGTTACCTTTTCTTCAACAAACACTCCTCTCTCTGCTAATTCTTTAAAACTAACCTTGCTCACATAGGTATCCAGACTCCAAGCTCCATGCGCTTGCGTAAAACATCGCAATACTGATAAGTTGCGTTTTACCTCTTGGTAGCTATTCGTAATAAAGCTAGACATATCAGGATAAACAATATCTTTGCCAGATAATTTATTTCGCCATTCTGCAAATCTTGCATTAACATCTTCCTCCATTTCACCTCTTCCCAATATTGGTATTCTTTCAACACCCCTTGCCTGAATACTAAACCTTGCTTGTTCTAAAAATGTGTTTATAGCTTCTAATGCTGCTTCTTTATGTTGATTATATCGAGTCAAACTGTCTGGCTGCTGAATATCAAGAGTTTCTCTTTGCAACAACCCGGAATTTGCATATTCCACAAACAAATTCCAACCTGATTTACCAACAGTTACGTTAGGATTTTGGTTGCGCAGTTTTTCAAAATGGATGTCAGTGAGTCCTTCCATTTCCAAAAGTGGCTGAAACTCAAATCCTCCCCAAGCTTGTTCAAACTCTGGAGTATCAGGATTGATTCCAGAATACTTCCATGCTCCAAACGGTACAAATCTAGAAAAATCTTTGGGGTCTGTGTATTTCTTAATAAAATCATCAATCTTTTGGCATATCTGTTGTGTCTTTTCTTCTGCACTTCCACCTATTGGCGCATAGTCATCCAGACCTAAAACCATCCGCCCCATTTCCGTAGCATATTCAGGCGGGATCATCCGTGCCTCAGTTAATCTTTTAATATCTCTTTCCCGTTTATTATCAATATCCTCATTGCCCGAAGTCTTTACAATTTTCAGTAATGGGTCAGTTAAGGCGCTTTTTGNNCCGATGCCATATCAATAGGCGGTAAGAATTGTGGACCATTGAGTACCCGTTCTCCGGGTAGGAATCTACCTGCTTGGTTAAAGTAACCGCTCCGATCTTCAATCTTTCTCCAACCATATGCTTCCCGTCTCCTAAAGTCTTCCCCACCATTGGCAAATAAATATGACGTCCTATCTCCTAAAAGTAGGTTTTCCCCAGCTTGACCAACCCACCAATTGGTGCCTAACCACAAACCAAAGTCATCAATACTTTTTAATGTAATAACATTGATTCTGTCTGTCCACAAAGTGTCATACCTATTACCATCCCTATCTTGCAAAATACCGTTAACACTATAATTCTCTGCCATATACTTAGCTTCTTCTTTCAAAAATCCCATCTTAAAGAGAATTGAATAGGCTAACCACTTACCCACATTTTTTGTATGACCTGCTAAGCTAGCATCATAAACCCCTTGTTCATTGAACTTTCTCTTAAACTCTCTATCTTCAGGAGAACCTTCTTCTGGTGGAGCTTCCCTAGCTACTAATAATTCGGGAATGATCTGAGGGTCATAGACTGCAGCTACAAAATCACTGACACTTAATTCAAAGCTGTACTCTTTTTCTTCATAGAGTACAGTGTCATCATTGTTTGTAACTTTCATCCGGAATTTTCCATCTATACCTGCGCTATAAATTGCTGCCCGTTGTTCTGGTTTTATATAGCCCACGGCTTTATAGAATTCTTCAAAACTTTTGTATCCTGTAGTCCCTTGTTCAATCGCTCTAACAAAATTAAAACCAGCTTTCAGTTGACCTTCAAATGTGCCTGTTGAAGGATCTGACAACCATGCTCTTAAAAGCACTTGAAGAACCTGAGCAGATCCCTCTGTACGCATAGTTTCTCCAAGCAACAATGACAAGGCTTTTTTTCTTGCATCATAATCTAATTTGTTAATATAGTCCATCCGTTCCTGTAATTCTGCGACAAAAAAGTATTGTTCTAGCCCTCTCCCCGCAATATCAAATGCTTTTCCAGCTCCACCAGGAGCTGATATCTCAGGCAAAGCACCTTCACCCGGAGTCCCGCCTTGAGCCATCGCATCCTGAATTCTTTCTCTTAATAAGTTTTGTACTTCTTCAACATTCCCTCTCATTTCTTGAACTCGTCTTTTACTTTGACCACTTGCTGAATAGAGAAATGCTTTCACTTGAAGATAATCCACTCCTGGACCTATCCATTCTGGTTTCTTGCCTACAAATGAGTGATTTTTAATGTCTGTTAGATATTCGTCAATTACCTGCTCTCTTGAATCTCCATTAAGTTGACTAATTCTTTTCTTAAGTGTCCCAAGAAACTTATTGGTTGCAGTTTCGTTTGATAACTCTCCGTAAAGCTTATTTAATTTATCAAGATGATCACTCCAACAAGCGATCCGGCCCTCTACCATAATCTCTTCATCACTTTCATTCCCTGTTAAATAGTCCAAAGTAACCTTGCGAAGTACTTTTTGAGCTTCATCTGCATCCTTAATACCAGGATATAAGTCCTTTAAATTAATTTTTGGCTGTTTCTGTGTTTTTTCTACTTCAGTTGTAAGATTAAATGTTCTGTCATTTTCAGGTTTAGATAGAAACTGTTTTTCTTCTTCAGTTGTATATAAGAATCCTAATGTAAGACTTAAAGCTTCTAAGTCAGCATCATCCTCTCCATCCATAAAAGCTTTCACTCCAAATGCTTCTTCAACTGTAGCAATGTCTTTTGCAATATCTTTTTTANNTTTTTATCTAATGAAGATATGTCTCTTAATGCATATTTACCTAAGATTTTTGATAGTTCAGCTTTTAACTCAGGATCCTTTGCATCTTTAACTAAACTTTTTAAATTGACTATATTTGCTTTCTTTTCTCTTACTGCTGGGTCAACGTCTGCAGTAGGATCATATGCTCGTTTAGTCATTAGTCTTCTAGCAAAATCAACAAAATATTCTACATCTTTACCTTTATACTCTTTACGGATGCTTGTAATTACCTCTTCAAGTTTCTGACCAACGTTATCAGGAGTTATATCACCAACAGAATAAAAAGTTTTCAGGTATTCTATTGATTCATCTACAGATTTTTCAATTGCTGCTCGTTTTACGTCATTAACTGGAATCTGAGGTAATATCCGGTTTATTTCTTGTGTTTCTGAAAAAAGAGGAATTTGGCTTCTATGCTCTTGGTCCCCGTTAAATCTAGTGGATAAACGATGAACAATCTTATCAACCCGTTCATCCCAAGACTGAGTGGATGTTATATCGACATACATGGCTTCTAGGTTAGGGTTCTGGATGGTAGTATGAATTTCATGATTAGGTGGCATAGGTTTTACTTACCTCCTTTCATTTCTTGTAATATTTGAGGGACGAGAACATCGATTAAGAAAACAATCATTCCTCCCACATTTTCAGCAACCATCTCTTTTATTTCCGTTTTATTCTGCTTACTCCGGATTAGTCTTTCTTCAAACTCTCTCACTACCCGCTTGGCATGTTGATCTGCTGCTTCATGAATATAGTCCTCAGGATACAGTTTGACTGCTCTTAATTGTCCAGCTTTTTCTTCATATGCTTTTTGATAGAGCTGTTTTTTATAGAGTTCCATAACATAGTTTTGGAACTCATCATCTTCTTCGCACATCTGCACCATTTTAGTCTTTACTTCTTTGTAAGACATAGAGTCCAGCGGCATAGAACTAGCCATCTTTTTGGCCATTTTATCCATAGTTTCCATATCTACTTGGTTTTCAGGGATCCCTAGTTGTTCGGCATAAATACTAGCAAGCAAAGACACTTTTTCGTTTCTTTCATTTTCAGCTCTAATCGTTTGTACCAACTTATCTTGTTTTTCAAGCGCTTGTTTCATTTCTCTGTTTTTTGGATAAAATCGAGCGACTCGAGCAACCAAATCTTCATCACTCAGTTGCATCGTGTTTTCAAACAATTTATCACTTACTTTTCCAGCTTGACGTAACTCAGTAATATAAGCTTTAGCTGTTATCAAACCAATTCCATATTTATCCACAAACGTTCTATCAGTTTCCGTTTGTTTTATTTGTGTTAGGTCTTCTGCTGTTGGTGTTTTAGTGGTTTCGGGTGAAGATTCAGCATGTTGTTGAAGTTGAACGTCACCAAGAATTGTAGATTGAGGTTCTTCGGCTACTTTTTCAGGTGTTTGTGTAGAAAGACTTGCTAGAGGGGATCCTGTTTCAATTGGGGAGGTTCCTGAATGAATAGATTCTGTAGCGGCAGATGAGACACTCTCTACTACAGAAGAATCTACAGTAAATTCATTCATAGTTATGTATTATACAGCATAACCGTATATTTTCCAAATATCAATTTTATAACTAGTTACGGTCCTTACTAAGTGTAGATGAAATCCCCTGTTGACTCAAGTCTAAGGATCTATTATGGTAGTTACACATTAACAATTCAAACGGGTGAATAGAGTCAAAGTCTCTAGCTGTACCGCAACCGTGAGTTATAAGGAATGGATCCTGAATTAAGTTCAGGATGACACTTTATAATGAGCCGGAACCCCGTGTTTTGAGGCTTCATTTTTCCGGCGTGATTACCGGAAGAAGTCTTTTTCGTGCAAACAGAATATTTAGACACACAACCCCGCCTTTTCAAGGATACACTTTTTACTTCTGTACCCGATCCAATCCTTAAATATTACCCGGATCTTTTAAGGGATCTTAACGCTCCTCGGCCGCAGTTTGCCCCCGAGCATGACAAGACAGATAACCAGGATGGTACCTATTTACGCAAACAAGTTGAGTATGAGTTGCGGGAGTTTGCTTTAAACCAAGAAGTCATTTTTGGCCAGTATGAAATCTACTGTAATACCCATGGTAATTGGGATTTACGTTCGCCTTTCCAGCGGTCAAATGGTTCATTTTTACAGGAACGGTTTGCTGACTTAGTAAAAGAATCTACCGCTTATCTCCGACTAAAAGGGGTTGAGTTAACTCCTGAAGTCCTTCACTTTTTATCACAAAATCCCAAAGAGTTTGCCAGTCTTTTTTCAGCCCAGTTTATGCAAACCCGAGTTGGTTTGGAACTGGCTGAGTGGCTGGGATTACATGACATGGTTGAGAAAATTACATCAACAGAGGATAACTCAACCATAATTATTTTTAGTCCATATAATCCACTGAGAAAAACGGAAAAACAGTATAACTGGACTATGATTGCCGATGTAGTCAAAGATACCGGTAAAACAAAACACATCCGGATGACCTATGTTAAGTGTCATAGGGAATTAGCAGAATACAGGAGCGTAGCCCAAACTCTAGTCGATCAATATCAAGACGCACTCAGTCCTCGGTATGCGTTTACCTCGCCGTTTACCATCGCAGAAGTTGTTACTAAGCTTGGTGCCGAAAACAGTCCACTCTTAAAAAAACTCTTTGACCAGGCGATCGAAGCACATAGTGAAAATATTGATACCTATGTAGAATTACTACAATCAGACTCTCTATCAAAAGAGGTAAAGATGCACTATTTAGTAGTCCTGGAAAAAAGCGTGGTAGCTACCCACAAACAGCTAGTAGAGTCATATTGGAATTATTTTACAAGACAAGAACAGGAGTCAACTGAGTTTAGCCAGGCTGGCTACTTAAAAGGTGGCACTTGTGGCTTTTCTCCGGAACTTGGTGGTACCGTTGAGCAGACAGCAGTGGCTACTGGAAAAGAGTACGGTAATCCGACACTACCTGATGTCTGGATTTGCAAAGACTGTGGAGCTGTCCATCACATTGATAATAATGATTCTTCTACCTATTTTGAGAACTGCCAGTCCTGTGGGGCATCAGGAAGATGTTAAGATAAGATATGCTGGAAACGTATGGATTGGTACTGCTACAACTTTTTCTCATCTTTCTTCTCTCTCAAGCCTTTACCAAAAACCTGTTTCTCTTTTGGTTTCTTTTAACCACCTCTAAACCTTGGGCATTGCGGCTTTCAGCGGTTGTGCTTCTGCCTGGAACCATCATTCATGAACTCTCTCATTGGTTTGTAGCTGAGTTGTTAGGGGTCAAAACCGGAGCAATCGACTATATGCCCCGTTTTGAGAGTGAGGGCATGCGGATGGGCAGTATTCAGATTGCAAAAACCGACCCATTCCGGTTTACCCTTATTGGTCTCGCTCCTTTAGTGGTTGGGATAAGTTTTATGGTGATAGCTGTTCATTTTCTTCCGGCTCCTGTGTGGAATCACTTTTCGTGGTGGCCTACGATACCGCTTATTAGTTTCACTGTTTTAGTTTCTAACACCATGTTTTCTTCAAAAGCTGATCTTGGAACTGCCTTTGTTCCAGCTGCGCTTCTCGTTTTCTTAAGCATTGGTCTCTATTTTTGGGGAGTTTCTTTTCCGGTTAATCTCGTTGATGCTGTTAATCAACTAGTCATCAAACTCAACCCTGTTTTTTCAGTTGTTATTGGTATTAACCTGTTATTTCTTCTGTGTGTTAAAGCCTTAGCCTTTATATGTGGGAAACTTCTCCATCGGCGTGTTATCACGCATGTAAATTAGTACTTTCCTCATGACTGCCTGCCGTTCTCTTGATACAATAGCTATTACTATTGCTATCTATTTTTACCCATGGCCAAACCAGCACTAGCTGTATCTACTCAAAATACCTCTGCAAATCAGTTGACAACCCCAACAACTGTTTTTAATCAAAATGTCCCCCCCAACCGGTTTATAACGCCGACTAATGACTTTATCCTCCAGGTTGCCAATATGCTCTATGGCGGCAAGCGACAGGATATTTTTATAATCAATGGCAACCGGTATGCCCGTCATCAATTAGTTAGGTGGCTTAAAAGCCAAGCTCAAAGCAACAGTATTCTCAAAAAGTTTACCTCAAACCCAAACCTTGTATGTAACCTGGATAACGAACAGGAGCTGCTTAAGGTTGTTATTGAAGCCTTTACCGGTATTCCTTTAGTTGAAGTCAGTGAACAAGCCCAAAGTCTAACACCAACCAAACGGGAAGAGTTAGTAGCTGAGTATGAGCACTACCTGGAAACCAAACGCCTTGAAACTATAAGTCGTAACGATAGACTCCATATTATTGATGCCGGTAATATCAGTCTTGAACAACAGTTAGAACTCATTGCCAAGTATCAGCAAGAAAAAATCCAACCGATTAAGGAACAAATCCAGCAGGTTATTTATGATACTGAGTCTGAGTTTAACACCGAAGATCTGCGCAATGAGTTAACTATCGAAGCTGCCAGTCAAGCAGTAGCTGAGCAACTGGCACTTACCATTGGCCAAAAAACCAAACCGGGAAAGCAACTCAGTCAGGCCGATATCCACGAGTGCATAAGCCAAGCCTTAGTAACTAATCCTAACGGTAGTATTCTTAATACTAGAGACGTCGCTTACAGCTTAGTCACGTATTGTTCTAACCTAAATAAGGCAACTTCCCAGCAACAAGAGCAACTAGCTCAGTTAGCTGTCGTACTACCGACCCAAGCAACTCAAAAAGACATTGCCCAGTTTTACCAAAAAACTCTAGATGTGCCTGAAATTAAAGCCTACCAACTGGCTAAAGAACATCTTGAAACGAGTAAAACAGCACCAGTTGAACAGGTCATTCTCCAAACAGTCCGTACAGTCAACGCTGACTTTTTACAAACACCGCTTGAAACCTTGGCCAAAGCTACTGCCCAGGTCATGCCGGCGTATGTCAATACAGCGCCTACCCTTGATTCAGTTAGGGGCATGATGATTGAGCATGGACTTAACCGGCAGGAATCACTGGTGGCTGTGCAGAAATTTGACAGCCTTGTTTCCAAAGGCATGGCTGTGTCACTGGCATACCGGCAAGCAGTTAATGAAGTTGCTCCTGATTTCGAAACAACGTTTACCCAACAGTTTAAAAACGAAAAACAAGCCATCCGCAGTATCAATGCTGCCGAAGAAATCTTGCGTCGTTATGTTGAGTTCCGGCCGTTGCGCATCCGTGTTCCTGGTGGAGAGACGGATATCCAAGGAGTAACCATTAACGACAGAACCTACACTATTGATGAACTGCAAACACGTATCAATCTGGAACTGGAAACCACACAACAGGGTGTGGTTAGCCGACAGGATATTATTTTAGCCCTTCATGGTGAAACAGTGTTAAACCGGATTGCCAATAACGATGTTGTGAAACTCCATGGTGTTCATGCCGCTCTTGAGGATCATCCGTACGCCTACTCACTCCAACAAGCCCGTAAACAGATTGGACTCATTAAAGATATATCCCAAGATACAGAGTTTTTCGGCTTGTTTGGTAAAACCCGCCCGTTTGACAGTGATATCACTTCTCCCTTCCATTTTTTGCCTTTTGGTGATGATACCCATTTTACTGCTCAAACTGAAGCCATTGTTGATACCTACCAGCATACTGGCTTTGAAGCTGATGTTGTTGCTGATAATGGTGTTTCCTGGTTAGGACACGGTAGTGGTCTGCTTTCCACAGCCTGGTCACAGGCTAAAGGCTATGTCGGTAATAAGCTTGCCCAGTGGGGAGTTATGAAAGGCTTGAAAGGATTCATTGCCACAGGAATAGGCAAGCTTGGGGCTGCCTTGGGTATTAATGTTGTCCCTGGCCTGGGTCAAGCCTTATCAATAGCCATGCTGGCAAAAACTGCCCTTGATACGCTTGAAAAGATTCCCATTCTTAATAAATTACCTGGCGTCATGGCATATAGTTTTCTCAAACGCCACGGGGCTAAGATTCTTGCAGGAGCAGCTGGACTGGCAGTAGCTGGGATTGCCTATCTTTTAAACAGTTTATTAGGCTCGTTCTCAGCTTTGGCAGGTAATGCAGTTGCCTTTGCTGCCGGAACTGCCATTGGCGGACCAGGTATGGGAATGGTGTTTGTTGGAATTAACTCGGCCTTGGGCAATCCGATCGGAGCCGCTCTTTCAAAACTTGGAGGGTTCAGTGGTATTTCCAGTGCTGCCGGTCAAGGTGCAAGCGTTGCCAGTAGTATCATTAGCGTTAGTAGTGCCGGAATTCCCTGGGCAGTCACCGCAGCTCCGATACTTGCTATTGGCGCCACAGCCTTAACCACGCATTTTTCCATGCAGATGCTCATGGCTGCCTTTGCCTTACCCCCAATAGATAAAGCCTCATCAGAATACCGACAGTTTACCGACCTAACCCAGCTCATTCCCGGAATGCCTGAGTGTTGGCCAGCAACCGGTGTGGTTACCCAAGGTATGGGAGTCGGTAGTCACAGAGGTGATATTTATAACTCAATTGATATTGGTAGTATTGATGCCTTACCCGGAAGCCCAATTTATGCTACCCATCAAGGTGGAGTAGAGTTTGCCGGCTGGGAAAGTAGCGGCTATGGTAATTTAGTCATTATTAGAGGTAAAATGGAGGGCGAGAAAACCTTTCAGACATACTACGGACACCTGCAAACAATCCGGGTTAAACCAGGAGATATCGTTACCAAAGGCCAGGTCCTCGGCACAATGGATAACACCGGCAACTCGACTGGAACCCATCTTCATTATGAGCTAAAAGGCACTGATATTGCTATCGTTGATACTATTCGCTTGGCTGGTTGTCTTACTGATCCTGATGCTATAAAAAGAATTCGAAATGGCTGTTCTGATGATTGTAATGTGACTATTACCAGAACAGTTCAACCGTAAATGACAAGAAAAATACTGCTCATCATCTTGATAGTTCTTATCATTGTTGTCGGGTTTTTAAACCTCTATGTAGTCTATCGGCAAAATCGTCAATCGATTCCATCTCAATCCTTACCACAACCCTCACTGCCACCGGTCGCTACCCAAGTAAAATTACAGTACACGTTTTCAGGAGATTTATCCCAGGTATTGCAAACAGCTCCTGTTTACACTGTGACCAATACTCCCACTGTCACTGGGCAATGGGGTGATGAGATTGCCCGTGAGTTCGGTTTTACTTCCTCTGGAGAAATCTTGGAAGACATACGGGGGAAAGTCTATTTTTATAAACAGAGTCCCCAGTCGCTCACAATCTTTCCCCAACCGTTTAGAATCGAGTTTACCGATGCCACGAAAATCACACCTACCCGGCTTAGCCAAGACCAGCTTATTGCTGTTGCCGAATCCTTTTTGCAAAATATTCCTTTTCTTAATACAACTTTTGAACTTACCTTATCCTCTTTTCAACCCATTCAATCAATTGGTTCTCAAGAGGGTTACACAACAACGTCTTTAAGTGAATCAGAATACATCGATATTCGCTATGATGTTACCCTCAACGAGATACCGGTTCTTGCCAAAGACCGTCAAAACTCACCCATTCAGTTTTTAATGACCCCCGATGGCACAATCCGTAAAGCTACCATCACCCTCATTCCCGACCAAGTAAACAAAGTCGGAGACGCCCAATTAACTCAGCCTCAAGTAGCCTTAGAAGCGCTTAACACCACTGCTGGCACTGTCGCAAAAATTAGTAACCCCCAACAAGCCTACACCCGCATTACACCAAACTCAATTTCTTCAGCAACACTGGCAACTGCTGAAGTAATACTACTATATGATTACGACACTGCTACTTTGCAACCTCACTATCGGTTTACTGGAACTGCTGTCACTACAACAAGAGAAACTTTAGATATTGAAGTCTTAATTACGGCTCTACCTCAAGAAGTGTTTAAATAGTGAGTGCGCGAACCAGGACTCGAACCTGGAACCACCAAGGTATAAGCTTGGGGCTCTACCATTGAGCTATTCGCGCATAAATACAAGGGAATTATACCAGTAAATCGGCAACATTTGTCATCCCAAACTCAAGCCTACAGAAGCTATGCTTCAAACATTGATGGCAGATGATTTAGAATCCAAAATGCTCAATTTCATAAATTGAGAATAGTGCTAAAGCCTTTACCGGAATGACAAAGGAGATAATAAGATTTTATTACTTTTTTCAGTCTTTAGTCTTTACAATCTTGCTCTTTGAGCAATTTCGGCTTCAATCAATTCCCGGTCTTTTCCATACTTAAGCCTTGAGAGCTGAACAACCATCTCAGCTAATTTTGGATTGCGAAGCTTGTTATAGACCGTCATATCTTTTGATAAGTCCAACGTAAAGGGTGGTACGGGCTCATTATTGACAATTGTTTTCATAAACACGTTGTACCGCTCCACGTTAATTAAATCCGTCTCAGTAAAGGTCGGTTGGAACTCATGTTGTAAGTAGTTGGCATCGGTGACTCCAACTCTAAAAGAAGCAATGGTACCCACATTTCCAAAGATAGCATTTTTAACTTCGTCTTCAATCTGCCCAATAAATTGGTTGGCTACACAGAGATTTAAGTGGTATTTGCGCGCTTCTGAAAGAATTTGGGCAAAATCAGGCGTGGCAAAGTTCTGGAACTCATCAACGTAAAGGTAGAAATCAGGCCGTTGCTCTTCAGGTACATCCTGTCGGCTCATAGCCGCAATTAATATTTTTGGTACCAGAATGAGCCCTAAGAAGTTTGAGTTTTCTTCCCCAATCCGGCCTTTAGCCAGGTTAATGAGCAGGATTTTCCGTTCATCCATGACTTTCCTAAAATCAAAGGCTGAGTGGCTTTGTCCAATCATATTACGCATCATCTTGTCGGTCACAAACCGGCCGAATTTCGAGGCAATATAGTCTAGTACTTCTGATTTATGAAAGTCTGAGGTTTGGGCAATCTGATCGGTCCAGTAGCGACGAACCATCGGGTCTTTGACCCTGGGCAGCATTTCCTGTACAAATTTAGGATCCGTTAAGATTCTGACCACCTCAATAAAGGTTGCTCCAGTACCCGCTTGCATCACCGTTAACATGGCGTTTCTTACAGCATGTTCAAACCGCGGTCCGATAATACCGGTTTTATGGGGATCAAAGAGTTTATACATCAAGCCGATAATGGCTGAAGCAATAAAGTGCTGTTGTTCTTCTGTGGCTGCCTCCATGATATTAAGCCCCATCGGCCGGGCAGTATCGGCAGGGTTAAAGTAAATGACATCCTCAGCCCGTTCTGGCGGAATAAACTCTAATATCTGTTCAACCGTGTCATGAGGATCTATGAAACAGACACCATGACCAGCCCGAATGTCTTGCAAGATAAGATCAGTTAACATCACTGATTTTCCGGTACCGGTTTTCCCAATAATATACATATGCCGCTGCCGGTCTTTATCTGAAATATAAACCTGGCGGGTTTGGCCACGAAAGACGTTTTTACCTAAGTAGGTACCAGTAGTAGCAATCCCAGCTGGTGCCGGGGCCCGTTTGGCTGATAAACGGTGGATATGCGGAGTCTCCACGCTTTTATTGGGAAAATGAAAAATAGTAGCTAGTTCTTCTGCTGATAAAACGGTACTGTTACCGAATATCGGTTGGTAGCGGTAAATAAAGTCAATCATAAAAAAGTTTTTCAGCAACTGCCAACGGGGCTTGGTAAAGTAGTTTAAGTCAGACGTATACTGTTTAAAGGTGCTAGCAATATTATCCAGATGCATCTTAGCCTGAGTACTGTCATTTGAAGAGGCCACAACCCGAATGGTCGTTTTAAAACCCACTTTAGAACATTTGTTTTCGATAGAATCATAGGTTTTGGGGTCAATGTTATATTTTGCTCTTTCCGGATCTGACTCGCTCTTTTTAGTTTTAGAAATATACGATCTACCGGCATGACTCCAGGTACGGTCAGTCGGAGAGACAATGATCTGAATAGCACAGCCCTCGCCCTCGCCCATCTTGGCTAACGCTGAAGTCACTGAAGATAACGGATCGGTGGGAAGATCCTTGTAGACTTTAATCGGATAGTAACTGCTGTTTTTCAGGTGTAAACTGGCAAAAGCCACCTTGCCTGTTTCAGAAAAGATATTGTATTCATCAACCTCGCGCACATCAGCATTCGGATAGGCGCCATAGATCTGTTTTTCAATCATATCTTTATACTCACTCGGCACGGCAATGTAAAACCGGATATCTTCTTTTTTTCCCACAATTTCAAATGAGAGATGGGGTTGGCTATTGAAAAAGGATTGCATACCAACCTTATAAAGAGAATGCAAAGAGGCAAAGAGTTGTTCGGCTGCATCGATTTTTATCTCATTATCCCGTGGCAAGGCTACTTGAAGTAAAACCGTGTCTAAAGAGATTTCTTCGCGTTTGCGGAACCGATACAAAAGAAGACCAAAATAGCCAACCACAAACGCAACTGCTGACCCAACCATAAGACTGACCAAAGCCATTAACCATTGAAACGCTTGATCAATAACTGTTGCCATACTTGTTGCTGTATCCATATCGTTTTTTCTTTAAACAACTACTCAAGTGTTTTACTTTTTATAAAATACTCTTCCAGGTGCAACCAGAATCGAACGCTTACACCACTCAGCTAACCAGCGGACTGAATCCATAACTTTAGCGTGTAAGGCTTTGTCCATTGTCTGCTCATTTAGTGGTAGCACAATAGTTGGCTTTGGAATGTGCGTTGCTTTCAGCAGGATCTCGCCGTACTCATCTTCAATTGGTTGTGGTAAGGTAACGGCGTGAGGATCAGGTACCGGTTGTACCCATGTTTGCAATTCTTGAGTCGGTTCGTATTCTGAACTAACTTCCCGTATTGGAGCATGTTCAGGACTATGAGCTCCTCCCATCTGTGCGTGCCGTTCCTTATCCCGGCTGCCAGCAGTATGCGCTTGACTGCTCGAATCTATGATGCTTGTCCCAACCTCCCCTGAAACGTCATTATCAGCATAGTATTCTTGTTCTTGCTGTTGGCTCTGGAACTGAGCTGCTATCTCCTGCTGCTCTTGTTCTTCCTGCTGGTCTTTCTGTTTTTGCAGTTCGGCAATTTCAGCCTCTAACTGTTGAGTAACCGACTGAACAGACGGATCAGGAACACGAGTAGCAGTGGGGTTAGGCAGCGTCATGAAGTTATTTTATCAAAAATCGAGGCCTTTTACCGCTTTAATTCCGCTGTCATAGGGATGTTTGATTTTCCGCATTTCTGTTACCAGGTCTGCCTCTGTAGCTATTTCCGCATGAACATCTCTTCCTGTCAGGATCAGATGGGTTTTACCCCGTTTTTCCAGTAAGGCTTTTACCTGCATAATGGTTAGAAGTCCATCTGCAAGTGCGTTGTTTATTTCATCACAAATGACCACATCGTAGTTTTGGCTATCTAGTAATTCTGCTGCTTTTTGCAAAGCGGCCACAGCAGCCTGTTTGTGTTCGTCTTCATGAGCATGATCAATAACCACTCCTCCAGATTTTAATGAAGCTATTTTTTTCTTTAATATGGCATTTTCCGTTTGGTATTTGGCTTTTTTAAGATGGAATCCTTTCCCTAACAAAAAGAAGTCCATAGGTAATAGTTGAGGTAGTCTTTTTTCATTGATTGGCCACTGTTCCTCTTTATACCAAGCCACCCAGCCAACTTTAAGCCCAGCACAAACTGCCCGAACCATCACGCCTAGTGCAGCGCTGGTTTTACCTTTGCCATCACCTGTAAAGATGTAAATAAGTCCTGTGGGTTTCATACCTACTTGTGGTTTATAACCTCTTTCTGTCTTTTTGCAAGTACCTTTACTACATCATGAAATTGGGCAATATTGAGGGGTAAGTTGTCCCAGGCAAACCAGGCTACTTGAGCACTGTCATCTCCTANNGGTCGTGGCTTGCCGGCTTTAGTCTCAACGAGAAAATGTAAACCAAGATTACTGCTCACATGGTTATCAGTGGCGTTGGTATAAACATCAGTCCAACTGAAATAATAGGTAGCTCTCTTAATTTCTAAACCCGTTTCTTCGAAGACCTCTCTGGCTAAGGCCTGTTCAACTGATTCGCCCACCTCAATAAAACCACCAACCAAATCCCAATC
>DCTD01000055.1:12650-12882 GCA_002335355.1 Patescibacteria group bacterium UBA1449 | reverse complement strand
GAACATACCAACCGTTCCCTATCTTCTCCCGGGGGAACTTCATGTACAAGTTTGTGAACACACTTTGGACAATAGACAAAATCGTTTTTCATCAGTCTTTGTAACCTGTTTCCTGTTTCACTCGTTCCTGCCAATCAGGCTTAACCGCAACCCCAACGTGATGAAGCATATTCACCACCAGTTGGATAGGAAACCCAATAATATTGGTAATACTACCCTCGAATGATTCAAC
>DCTD01000055.1:0-12615 GCA_002335355.1 Patescibacteria group bacterium UBA1449 | reverse complement strand
GCCGCAGCCAAATCTTTGTCTGAAAATTGCTTGAATGTAACAGATGACTTGGCAAAATCAGTTATGAAAGTGTTATCTTCAGGATTATAGATACAAACACCGGTATAAACATAATGAGTTTTACCACGTAACGTAGAGAGTATCAAGGTAGCATCCTGGTTATTTCTTGGTTTGCCAATAGTTTGAAATTGGTTTTGAAAGGGTAGGACGACAAGGGTATCAGAAGCAATAACCAGCACGCTTTCTTTCTNNTGACGGCTTTTTTAGCTTTCATTACTGCAAGTTTAATGACTAATTCCTCAGGTGTTCGGGCCAGTTTGGTGAAAGCTTCCTCATTAATATCACTGGACGTGACACTAAACTCATCAAGCAACCACTGTAGTAATTCCCGCCTTCTTTTGGACTGTGAAGCAAGGACAATTTTTATGTCTGAATTGCTGTTTTGAGTTTTGAATTTAGAATTTTGAGTTTTCATCAGAGACTGCACTTACTAAAGCCGCAGTTAAGACACATACTACACCCTTCGCTCATTTGTAGTTGTGTACCGCATTCAGGACAGCTGTCAGAGCTGGTTGTGGCGTGACGAGTGTCAAAGTGATGAACAGAGGCTTTTGATTCTCCGTTATCTTTATGGACTTTACCATTTTCTNNCATTTTCTTTCATCCGTTGCCGAAGCGACTTTATCTGGACTTTACTCTGGATAATTGGTTGCTGGGTGTCCTGCGGTTTATCTACTTTCTTTTTAGTTTTGGCTGTCTGCAAGATCTGAACACTTTTACTGCCATCGCGATAAATAGTAATCCCTTTACAGCCCAGCTTCCAGGCTTGGATGTAGGCCTGTTCAACTTCATCTAAACTGGCATCATGCGGAAAATTTATCGTTTTAGATACCGCATTATCGGTGTAACGCTGGAATGCTGCCTGCATTTGGATATGATCATTCCAGGCAATATCATGAGCGGTCACAAAGGTTTGCCGTACTTTCAGAGGTAGTGTTTGAATATGTTGGCAAGTACCACTGCGAATGACCTCTTCAATGACTTCCTGCCGTTCTTCTTCGTTATCTATGGCCTCTCTTAAAGCAGTTTCAAAGTACGGATTTACATACGTTAGACCCTGATCATCAACGACATTTTTTACATATGACAAGGCAAATACCGGTTCGATGCCTGAGGAACACTCAGCTACCATAGAAATGGTCCCGGTTGGGGCAATGGTTGTAATGGCTACATTCCGCTGTCCAACTCCCTGTTTTTGATACGTACTCCCCTCCCAATTCGGAAAAACGCCTTTTTCTTTGGCTAACTGTTCTGATTCATGATGCGTGACAGAATAAATAAACTTCATAACCTTATCTGCTAATTCAAAAGCTGTTTGGGAGTTGTACGCAACGTTAAGTTGATAAAGCATATCAGCCCACCCCATAACTCCTAAACCAATCCGGCGGTTGGCCTTGGCCATAGTTTCAATCTCAGGAATCGGGTAACTGGAAACATCCACTCCGTTATCCAAAAACCTGACTGCTAGTCTCACAACTTCTTCCAAACGTTGCCAGTTAATCCGTTTTGCTATCGGTACTACTTCACCGTTACTCTGATATCCATCAGCTTTAACAAACTTGGCTAGATTGAGTGAACCAAGGTTACAACAGTCAAAAGGGTGTAACGGTTGTTCACCACAGGGATTAGTTGCGGTCATTGGACCTAGGGTTTTGAGTAAGGGATTATGCCGGTTTACCGCATCTAAAAAGATAATCCCAGGGTCCCCGGTACGCCAAGCAAGGGTGACAATTTGATTAAACAGACTTCGAGCTGACAGGGAATGAACTGCATCACCAGTACGGGGATTAACTAAATCAAACTCACCATCAGCATGGATTNNAAATTGTTAACTTCCTGTTCTTCAGTCTTACAGGTAATAAAGTCCAGGATATCAGGGTGATCAATGTTTAAAATACCCATGTTGGCTCCGCGTCTGAAGCCGCCTTGCATGACTTGCCTGGTTGCTGCATCAAAGACTTTCATAAAGGAAATCGGACCTGAGGAATAGTTGCCCGACGAGGCCACATAATCGCCTTTCGGACGTAGTTTGGAAAAATTAAAGCCAGTGCCACCTCCTTTTTGCTGAACTAAAGCCATCCATTTTACGGCATTAAAAATCCCCTCCATTGAGTCTTCAACAGGTAAAACAAAACAGTTTGGCAACATACCGTCTTTTAACCCAGCTGAGCGTAAATAACCGCCGGAGGGCACAAATTCAAACGAAACCATCATTTGAAAAAACTTATCTTCCCAAGTTTTTTGGTTTGAGACTTCGTTTTCAGCAATCCGGGCAGCTACCCGTTTAAAGAGCTGTCTAGGTGTTTCAACAACATTCCCCTCTTCATCATGGCGCAAATACCGACGTTCTAAGACTTTAAGTTGGTTAACACTTAACCCCAAATCATCCTCAACGCCAATAACAGATTTAACCCCTCGAGCCACTGAGTGTTCGGCTCGATAAATAATGTAGGCTTTGGCAGTTAAATAGTGTCCAGCAGCCATCAAAACCATCTCTACCACATCCTGCATCGTTTCAACTGAAGGAGTATGGCCATTGATTGTTTTGGTAAAGAGATCGACAGCAATCGGTGTTAAGCGTTGGGCTTCAGACAGACTGGCTTTTTCATCTCCAACTTCACCCGTAGCCATAAAAGCCTTGAACATTGCTTGAGTGGTTTTGGCCGGATCAAACATCACCATCCGCCCATCACGTTTTTGGATTTGGGTTATTGTTTTTTTCATAACTTTACTACAGTTTGCACTGACTCCAACCACATTCATGGCAAGTACCACATCCCTCAGACTTAGTCACAATCGCACCACATTCCGGACATACCTCTCCTTGTGGTTTTGCCGGTATCGATTCAAACGCAATCATTTCTATCTGCCCAACAACTACATCTTGGTTATTATCTTCAGCAACCAATACATCCATTGCAGTTACTTGAGCGTTTTCAGTTTTAAGTTTGTCTGAATGTGTACCCACATTCAGTACCTGATCTTGCTTACTACCATCACGGTAAATAGTTATTCCTTTACACCCTAGTTTCCAGGCTAAAAAGTAGGCATTTTTGACATCTTCAACTGTTGCTTTGTAAGGGAAATTGACAGTTTTTGAAACCGAGTTATCAAAGTATTTTTGCCAAGCTGCCTGGATTTTAACGTGCCACTCGGGTTCAATTTGGTGGGTTGTCACAAACAAACGTTTCTCTTTCTTAGTTAACGCATCAACTTCCTCAAGTGAGTTTTGGGCAGCAACCTGTTCAAGGATCCGTTTGCGTTCAACTTTGCTTTTTATCTTACTGGCTAAAAACTCTTCAAAAACCGGATCAATCATCATCAGTTCCTCAGTCGGGCGGTTAGTTTTATCATCCTCAAAAAAAGTTTTGCGTAATGTAACTAAAGAAAATACTGGTTCTATCCCTGAAGAACAGTTAGCTAGCATAGAAATGGTGCCGGTAGGAGCAATCATGGTCAAAGCACAGTTGCGGTACCGTTCAGCACTGCCAGCATACACAGATCGATCCCAGTTAGGAAAGACGCCCCGTTCCTTACCAAGCTGCAAAGACATCTCTTCAGCTTTTCGGCGGATAAACTTAGATAACCGTTCAGATAACCGGACTGATTCTTCACTATCATAGGGAATATTGAGTTTGTACAGGAGATGGGCAAATCCCATAACCCCTAAACCAATTCGGCGATTGCCGTTTTTTACCATCGCCTCAATTTCCGGAAGCGCATAGGCATTAACTTCAATCATGTCATCTAACAAGCGCACTCCGGTTTTAATCGTTTTTTCCAGATCATCCCAATCAATCTCGTAGTTGCCTTGTTTATCTTTTACCAGATGGTTTGACAGAACAATGGAACAGAGGTTGCATGATTCATACGGCAGAAGTGGGATCTCACCACAGGGATTGGTACAGTTAATGACTCCCAGTGCCGGTGTCGGGTTGTCTTCCTGCATCCGGTCTAAAAACGCCAATCCGGGATCACCGGTTGCCCAGGCATGTTCAACAATGAGATCAAAGAGTTTTCGGGCTTTTATTTTTTTAACCGTTTCACCATTACGCGGATTAATCAATTCCCAGGTTTTATCCTGTTCAACCGCCTCCATAAATTCGTTAGTCACCCCAACTGAAATATTAAAGTTCTTAATCGTGCCATCTTCATCTTTTAAGGTAACAAAGTCAGTAATATCTGGATGGTCACAGTTTAAAATACCGATGTTGGCCCCTTGACGTTTTGATCCTTGTAAGATTTTTGAGAGAGCTGCTGAATAGGCAGACAGAAAGTCAACTGGACCGGAAGCAGCTTTGGGAACATTTTTCACTTTATCACCTCGGGGCCGTATCTTGGAGAAGTTAAAACCAGTTCCTCCGTTATTCTTATGAATGACCGCAGCATCCCCTAAGGTTTTAAAAATAGAATGGATGTTATCCTCAACCGGTAACACAAAACAGGAAGATAATTGTCCAGTACCCCCAGGATTACCTGCTTCAAACATAGCTTTCCCAGCTACCACAAACTTAAAGTTTATCATCCGTTCATAAAACTGTTCAGCAGTCTTTTCCACAATGCCATTCATTCCCCAGTTAATCTCAGCTTTTGCCAAGTGTTGGGCTACTCGAGCCAGCATTTGACCAGGAGTCTCGATAACGTTGCCCTCCATGTCAGTGCGCAAGTACCGTTTCTGGGTAATCTTTAAAGCATTTTCGGTTAGTTTTGGTTCAATTATTTTCATACTCGTAGTTTTTTGTAATTAAACATCACACCGACTGTAACCGCACTGTGAACAAGTCATACACCCCTCGCCCTTATGCATTACTCCACCACACTCGGAACAAACCTCCTTGGTTACTACCTTTTGAAGTTTATCGGTTTTCAATTGTTTAATTAACGGTTCATGCCGGAAACCATTCCCGTTACTTGAAACATAAGGTTCCAGTTTTTCTTCCTTTTTACCTGCTTCTAAAACTACTGTTTCCCGTGAGCCAGTAACATAAACGGTTAAACCCTTACATTTCAGTCTCCAGGCTAACATATAGGCCTTTTTCACATCTTCAACCGTAGCCGTTGCTGGGAAATTTATCGTTTTAGAAATCGAGTTATCAACAAAGGGTTGTAAAGCTGCTTGCATTCGCACGTGCTGTTCAGCTGTTAAGTCTGATGAGACAACAAATACGTTCCGGATAATCTCAGGTACTTCTTTAAGGTGCTGGCAAGTACCTGTCTCCCGCACTTTGGCAAAAATCTCCTCCCGTTTCTTTTTATCAATGCCTGCCCGTTTTAAGGCTTCGGCAAAGAGGTTACTTTCGTAGTAAAGACTTTTAAAATCATGGCCGTTATCAAAATCAGCTCCCTCATGGGTTTTCATCACATAGCTTAATGAAAAAACTGGTTCACAACCATAGCCCTCAAGTCCTGATACTGTGGCAATGGCACCGGTCGGAGCAATGGTGTTCTGGGCAGCATTACGAATACCATAGCGTTTAATATCCTTTATTAAACCTTTCCAATCCAAGTCAGGCCGTTTGAGGTTGACGAAAGGTTTGACCAGTGGTTTGTTAACTTTAAAGCTGAAGTCATAACGGTTATAAATACTGCANNGAACAATACCCGGGAATGGCCCTCGGTCTTTGGCTAACTGAACGCTAGCTTTAAGAGTAGTAAAGCGGATAAACTCCATAACCTGACCGGCTACATCCTCACCCTCTTTAGATCCATAGGCAACACCAATTAAATACATTAAGTCAGCCAAACCCATAATTGAAACCCCAATTCGCCGGTTTTTAAATGCTGCCTCTTGAAGTAAGGGCACTGCGGGGACATATTTGTTGGCATCAATAACATCATCCAAAAAACGGGTTGTGGTTTCGACAGTCTCCTGCAAAGCCTCCCAATCAATAGTGTATGGGAAAACGTTATCTTTTAGAGTTTTACCCGATTTTTTAAACTCTTTTACATGAGCTCTCAGATTAACGGAGGCCATACAGCAGTTTTCCCCTGGTCCCAACCACTGCTCACCACAAGGGTTAGTAGCTTCTAAAGCATACTGTTGAGGGACTGGGTTTTCCCGGTTAGCACTGTCAATGAACAAGACTCCGGGCTCACCGTTGTGATGAGCAAAAGTTGCAATCTCAGTAAAAAGATCCATGGCTTTGACCCGTTTAACCACTTCTTTGGTATGTGGATCAATCAGAGAAAACTTTTTGTTGGCTTCAACTGCTTTCATAAAAGCATCGGTAACAGCCACTGATATGTTAAAGTGTTCAATCTCTCCTTCTTTCTCTTTGCTGTGGATAAAATCAAAGATATCTGGGTGATCAACTGGTAGCACTCCCATACACGCACTTCTGCGTCCCCCTCCCTGGCCAATTACCCAAAAGGCCGTGTCATAAATTTTAAGAAAAGACACAGCTCCTGTAGCTTTGCCTTTACTGGTGGCAATCATCGAACCTTTGTGACGTAATCGGCCAAAGGAAAAACCAACTCCACCACCTGATTGAAGGATCAAGACAGCATTTCGAAGAGTGGAAAAAATACTGTTCTCCAGTTTACCTAAATCATCTTCAACAGGTAGCACAAAACAGTTTGCCAGTTGACCTGAACCAGTCCCGGCATTAGCAATAGTCCGGCCATTAGGTAAAAACTTAAGTTGACATAAAGAATCGTTGAACTGTTGGCGTACTGTGTCGGGATTAATACCATCACGGTATTTATTTTCTGCTTCAGCCACTACCCGAGCCACCCGAGCAAAAATATCCTCAACCGACTCAACTGCCTTACCATACTCATCACGAAGACTATAGCGTTTAATAAAAACTTCTAAAGCGTTTGGTGGTAAATTAATTTTTTTATCTTTACTTGACACAGGCGATCCACCAAAGATGTAACATAACATCTTTGTGCGTTTTAGACAGTTATGCAAATTCTTGCAATTGTTTTCTAAACTCTTCAACGTTATCAAACTCTAAAAAAACACTCGCAAACCGCAGGTAGGCCACAGCATCGAGCTTTTTTAACCGAGTTAAAATCATCCGGCCAATATCAGACGATGATACTTCTGTGGATTTTCGGTTTAAAAGACGCAGCTCAATATCTTCCACCAATCGTTCGACTTCTTCTTCTGGGATATTCCGTTTTTCACAGGCTATATGAATACCTTTTCTCATCTTTTGTCGGTTAAATTCTTCTTTTGAACCATCTTTCTTCACTACTTTAAGGTCAATAATCTCGACTCGTTCGTACGTTGTAAACCGTTTCTTACACTTAGCACACTTTCGTCTTCGTCGGGTGACTTGATTATCCTCACTGTCCCGTGATTCCAAAACCGAACTCTTTGGATAATTACAGTACGGACATCTCATGGTATTTTTGTTTTTCTATGTTTAGTGATCTTATTTAAGACACACTAGGTATGGTGTGCTGTAAAACTGTAGTCCACTATTTGTTTGCGGTCAATATAACATACTATATCAACTAATTATTAACGACTATATTTATTGATATTACTGTTTATTTGATATTGCAGCAGAATTACCGCACTGCTTTTTTAGGGGGCTTGAAGACTACTATCAGTTGACTGGGCTAAGAATGGTTTAACCTGTGTTTCATACACTGTCTTATTTAAAATAATCGCCTCTTGTAAGGTTTGTTTATCTGATTCCGATACTAAATCAACAAGTACTGTTATTAACTGTTGATGGCGGTCAAGAGTAAGAGCTAATTGTTCAATGTGTTGCTTGCTCTTATCTGGCTTCTGAGCCAAGAGTTCCCCGGCCTGTAACAAGTATTTCTCTGCCTTAGAAATAGTGGCTACCCCTAAGTGTGATTGCTGTTTGTTAATAAGTTTTTCTCCAGCCCCTAACCGTTTATCTGCATAAAGAAGAAGTAACTCAAATCGGAAATGCTGTTCTCTAGTAATAACTAACTGTGCTTTGTCCCGAACCATCTTTAACCAGTATAAAGGATGATCGGGCAGAATCCCCGGATGTGGTAAGTACTGATTTATTATGTGCAGAGAACGTTGTTGTGCAGTTTGGATATCAGAAGCTGGTACTGCTGAGGGAGTCATTAGAGAACTGGAAAGATTAGGACTGAGCACCGTTGGCTGAGCTAACCTTAGTGCTGATACTAAAACGAGAATAAATGCCAGACCAATGAATGCACCGGAATATAAAAGTCGAGTACCAATCATATAGTGAAAGTAATAAGTAGTTATTTCGTGTAACCAAGTTTCTCAAGTACGTTTTGCAGTGTCTGTTCTTTACTAAGAGAATATGTATCAAGAATCAAATCATAAAGCTGAGGATACCAAAAGTAGATAGGCTTATCAGCTCCAGCTTTTCCTTTACTAACAACCCATTCCTGCCATTCTTGAGCATAGAGACGCTGCCATTTTTTTAAGTTTCTTTGTTCCCGTTCAAAAATGTGTTTTTTGGCTTCTTCTACTGAAACGTTATCTCTGTTAACAACCCGATCAACCCGGACTGGATCATCACTGCAAACAACTAAGATTTTAAGAGTACCTGGTACTCCTTGAGCCATGAAACCCGATAACCAGGCATCGATGACTTTATGCTGGTTGTTTTGAACAGCTGTGCGCATTTGGTAATCAACTTGACGGTCAAATTCATCATCGTAAACAGTCGCATCATGATGTGACTTATTCGTTTCACTGTATAAACCTTTCTCAATTGCATAAGCACGCATAAAATCACCACCCCCAAAATATTCCCATCCTAACGTTTCAGCCAAACTCTTGCCTAAGGTTGATGAACCTGCTCCCGGTAAGCCTGAAATGGTTAGATTTTTATAGAGAAGTTCTGTAGTCATAGACTGTTGTGCAGGTACTAGTGCTAATAATTGGTAGATTGTATCGCATTCTGTTCTTGACGTCCATGCCAGTCATCATTCTTTCTTCCAGCACTCTTTGTAAGTATGTGGAGTGAGAATAATTCCTGACTTTTATCCATAGCCTCTAAAATATAGTGCAGTTTTTCCTTTGCACCAAACAAAGTAATGTGCTGATCCTGATCCATGAAGTAGTGAAAAACTTCATTTCTACATTCTTTCCAGGTTTTCCAGAGAAGAGCCGGAATTTCCTCACCACCACAGAGCGTAACTAAATCGTCATATAAAGCATCTAGAGCGTTAGGGTGAGAATGGGCAAGTTCCGGATTTAACGCTTTACCAACTCTAAAGCGTTTCCCCACGTATCGTTTCTTGGAGATCAGCCCTAAGTGATAGACTAAGTCTTTAATAAAACCCTCATATGCTTTAGCGGCCGGCATAACCACAAAGGAGTAATCAAAAAAAGTCCGGTGAAGCTGTTCAACTTCTTCAAGGAGAAAGAAACTCTGTTGCAACAGTTCCCGTTGTGCGTTTGGTAAGTGAATAAACCAGGATCGAGTGTGGAGATGTTCAATAATGAGTAGGTTTTCGTCCATAGTGCCTATCTAGTGTAAAATGCAGCTTGATTTTTAGCTAGGCTTAGATTTACTATATAAGATATGAAAACTATATCTGCCCTCTCTATTGTAGTCCTGTTTGCATTACTGTTTTGCTCTCAACCAGCTAGTGCTGTAGGTAGCAACTCAACTCTAACCAGTGAATCCACAGGAGAAGCCAACACTCCTCAAGAAAAACGACTACAAAACATCAATCAGGCCAAGGATCAAAAAGAGCAACTGAAAGAAAAACGGTGTGAAATGCTCACCAACCGTCTGGAAAACCGGGTACAAACCTACACAGCCCATAGAGAACAACGAGTAGCTGAGTATGCCCGAATTCGAGAACGCCTAGGTCAAGTTAACCAAGTATTTAATAAATACGGCTGTACTTCACCTACGGTAACTGAAGATCTTAATACCTTTGATTCACTAGTAAAAGAGTTTTCAAATACGTATCAAACCTTTGTCCAAACCCTTGAGCAAACAAGAACCCAAGCCTGCTCGGAAAATACGGCTGCCTATGCATCCACTGCTAAAAGAACCCAAGAACAACTCCGGCTTGTCAGAGAAAAAGCTGCTCAGATTCGTAACTTCTATACAAGATCTATGCGGTTACATATCAATACCGCTAGAAGTGAATGTAAAGCAACTCAAGAAACCGATAAACCAGCTACTCAATCAAGTAACCTCATTAAAAGCCAACCGATTAAGGAGGCACAATGAATTTTCGAACAGTAATCTTTCTAATACTAGTAATGTGTTTTGCCATAACTGGCTGTACTACTAACACAAACCAGTCTACAGGTTTAGAAAAGCCGACAAGTTCGCCCCCAGTTCAAAAGGAAATTGTTGAGAGTAATACCGATACAAGCAAAACCACAATTGGTCCAGCTGATATAGATAAGACTCTTGGTGAAATCGACACAGCCTTTGAAACGGCAAATAGCGACATCCCAGATTTATCAAACGAAGATATTGGTTTATAACTAACTGCTCTTCTTAAATAGCTTCTAAGACTTTTCATTTGCCGTTATAATAAGAAAGTCTTTTGTATTCTATAGTTACAATCAAACATACCTATGAAAACTGAAAATAAGGTGTGGAAGCAACGTCAGTCTAAAAAAGAAAAAGTTGAAAAAGTCAACACCTTAAAAGGGAAACGTAAAACGAGAAGTGTTACTAAACAGAACATCGCTTCTCTTCCAAAAAGAAAACTACCACTCAAAACACTGTTAGTTATATTTAGTATCTTTTGTCTATTATTTGCAGGTGCTCTAGGAAGTTACTTCTGGATTTTCAAAGACTTACCCTCACCGACAAATCTTACAAAAGACACTTATCCTGTTTCAACAGAAATTTATGACCGAAACGGAACTTTACTCTATCAAATATACGCAAACCAAAACCGTAAACCAATTCCGTTATCTCAAATTCCAACTCATGTAAAGCAGGCAACGATTGCGATTGAAGACAAGGATTTTTACAAGCATAGTGGTTTTGCTTTAAGAGGTATTGCTCGAGCACTCTATAAAAATATTGCCCAACATGAAGTCCAAGGCGGTTCAACAATAACTCAACAACTTATAAAAACTGCCTTGTTAACACCAGAACAAACAATCCAACGGAAAGTCAGGGAGCTCATTTTATCTTGGGTTACAGAACTTCTTTATTCTAAAGACCAAATCCTTGAACTCTATCTCAATCATATCCCTTACGGTGGTACAGCCTATGGTATTGAACAAGCTGCCCAAACCTACTTTGGCAAGTCTGCAAGAGATTTGACCTTAGCCGAAGGAGCATTACTGGCAGGGCTGCCGCAGGCTCCAAGCCGCTACTCACCATTTGGTGCTAACCCACAACTGGCAAAAGAGCGTCAAAAACAAGTCCTCCAACGGATGGTAGAAGATGGTTACATTACCGCTGATGAAAAGAAACAAGCTGAAGACGTGAAGCTTGATTATTCACACCAGAGCACTCATATAAAAGCACCTCACTTTGTCTTATATGTAAAAGATATTCTCGAACAAAAATATGGGCAACAAAAAGTCGAACAAGGAGGATTGCGGGTAACTACTTCCCTTGACTTAACACTTCAAGAGTATGCTCAAGCGTCTGTGTCTGCAGAGATTGAGACACTAAAACCATATAACGTTACTAATGGGGCTGCATTGATAACTAACCCTGCCACTGGTGAAATCTTAGCCATGGTTGGATCCAGAGGGTATTTCGTTGAAGAAATTGACGGCAATGTAAACTTAACTACAAGCCTAAGACAACCAGGTTCATCAATCAAACCTCTTAACTATGCACTGGGTCTTCTTAAAGGGTATCCAGCTTCAACTCTTTTCTTAGATATCCCTACCTGTTTTGC
The DNA here is from genome assembly GCA_002335355.1 of Patescibacteria group bacterium UBA1449. Taxonomy (GTDB): domain Bacteria; phylum Patescibacteriota; class Microgenomatia; order UBA1400; family UBA1449; genus UBA1449. The sequence continues at coordinate 747 of DCTD01000055.1, read as the reverse complement.
TGCTGCAGGACAACCACAAACCTATTGCCCAAAAAACTACGATGGCAAATTCCATGGTCCTCAACAGATGCGTTACTCTCTAGCTAACTCCTACAACATCCCTGCGGTAAAAATGTTGGCAATGAATGGCATTGAAGACTTCATTGCTACAGCATCAGCAATGGGTATTTCCACCTGGAAAGATCCCAGTAATTATGGACTATCATTAACCCTTGGCGGAGGTGAAGTCAAAATGGTTGATATGGCTGTGGCTTTTGGAGTCTTTGCTAATTCTGGTATTCGGATTGATCTAAACCCAATACTTAAAGTAGAAACCTACCGCGGAGAAGTGTTAGAAAACCACAATCACCAATTCAATCCCCCTACCGGAAAACGGATTCTTCCCCCAGAAGTCACCTATGTTATTTCTAATATTCTTTCAGATAACAGTGCCCGGATACCTGCCTTTGGACCTAATTCACAATTGGTTATTCCTGGAAAAACTGTCTCGGTTAAGACTGGGACAACCGACGATTTGCGTGACAACTGGACCATCGGCTATACTCCTGAACTTGTTACAGCTGTTTGGGTTGGAAATAATGATAACTCAAAGATGAATCCGGGTCTTGTTTCCGGTGTTACCGGTGCTGCACCTATTTGGAATGATATTATGACGTATTTGCTTAAAGACCGTGAAGACACTATTCCACCAAAACCTGAAAATGTAATTGGTGGCAGAGTTTGTAACTTCAGTGGTAATTCAAACCA
>DCTD01000110.1:23182-23768 GCA_002335355.1 Patescibacteria group bacterium UBA1449 | reverse complement strand
CTGTCATACTGAGACTTTACTCCGGCTAAAAGCTCTCGTTCGGCTTGAGGAATACCCAGTTTTTCAAACGTCTGTTTGATACTGTGTGGAACATCATCCCAGGTTTTTCCTATACTGGTATCAGGTTTAAGATAATAGTGGATATCGTTAAAGTCTAACCCTGAAAGATCANNGATTTTTGATAAAACACCTTTAATCCTGCAAGTCTCATGCTCAACATCCAGTCAGGCTCTTCTTTTTCTTTAGAAATCATGGTAACCAGTTCTTGACTCAATCCTTTCTTGGCAATAAAGGCATAGTTCACCGCATCGTGCCAGCCATAACGATAGTGGTCCTGGTTATAACTCTGCGAAGATTGGTTTTGAAAATTACTCCCTGTAGTTCCATTCATAACTATTCCTTTAAACCTGTTTAAACTGCTGATAGCCTTTCTGTTCCAGTTGTGCAACAACCGCCTTGTCACCTGTGTAAACTAATCGGCCATCAATCATAACTGAAATAGTTTCAACCGGTAAGTACTCAAGGAACCATTGACTGTGGGTAATCAGCAAACACCCCATTCCCTCTGTTAATGATGATTTTATAC
>DCTD01000110.1:15313-23156 GCA_002335355.1 Patescibacteria group bacterium UBA1449 | reverse complement strand
TCCGTTTCTTTTCTCCACCCGAAAACCCATCATTTACATACCGGTTTAATAGTTCCGACTTAACGCCAAGCGCCTCAGCTTCTTGAGTCAACTTTTCTTTAAATGCAAGCAAGGGTTTTTTGGTGAGGCGTTTTTGAGACTGATAAACTTGACGGATAAATGACTGCACCGTAACCCCCTCAATACTCACGGAATGTTGAAAAGCTAAAAACAGACCAAGCTGAGCCCGTTGGTCAGGTGTTTCATTAGTAATATTAACCGTGTTAATTCTGACTTCTGACTTCTGACTTTGTAGTAAGGGTGTCCGGCTAAAGCATAGGCCAAGCTCGACTTCCCTGAACCATTTGGACCCATGAGAACGTGTAGTTGCCCTGGACTAATCTTTAAACTTAAATCTCTGACGACTGTTTTGTTTCCAACCTCAACGGTAATATTTTTAAGGCTCAGCATGAGGGTTTCCTTTCGTTGATGTACTCTTAAGCAAATCAGCAACGGTAAACTGCGTAAGAACATGGTTAACCTGAATATGCACCTGCTGCCAAACAGACTTGATTTGACATGTGTCGGCGTGAGGGCAGTCCTGACCACTGCGACAACCAATAATGCCACTGGCTGACTCAAGCAATGCCACAACATCATAAAAACTAATCTTATGTGGTTTTTTGGCTAAAAAGTAGCCGCCATGTACTCCTTCNNTTCTTAAGTTGAGTGGCAATCTGTGAAAGAAAACGATAGGGCAAACGGTACTGAAAAGCCACTTTTTTTAACGAGAGATACGACCCGGAAGGTGTTCGGGCTAGTGCAACCAGAAACAGTAAACCATATTCACTCCGCCATGATATTTGTAGCATGGGCACATCATAGCAAATATCTCCTACTACACAAGTAGGAGTTTAACAAAGTAATGTGTTGGTAACTATTCTTTTCATGAAAGTTTTATCTCTTCCTACTTTTGGTATGTTCCCATTAGTTGAGCTTCATCAATGATATGGCCTGCCATTCTCTCTTCTAGCTCCATCCGTTTTAACCCTCCAGGTAACTGAGGTAGAAAGTCGAGTGCATATAAGCGGAAATAGTACCGATGAGTACCTGAGGGTGGACAGGGACCGCCATATCCCTGTTTGTTAAAGTCAGTCATGCCTAACTGGTTGTCAACTAAACTCGCTCCTTCATGTATCTTTTCTGTTTGAGGAGCAAGGTTATAGACAACCCAGTGTACCCATGTCTTTGGAGTATCGGGGTCATCGATAATCAGAGCTAAACTTTTAGCCTCATCAGGGACATGATCAATTGACAGGGGTGGACTGATATTTTTCCCATCGCACGTATATTCAACTGGAATTGGTTGTCCATGATCAAAAGCCGGACTCGACAGTTGCATAGTCATAGTTTCGTTAGAAAAACAGGTGACTCAAAGATGATTCTTTGTCTTAAACGACAGTAAACACACCTTTCATCTCATGAGTTTAACTCAAGAGCCTATTATAAGAAAGTTAGATGAAGATCGTCTGAACTCCAAATCTTATTGGAGCTCGTAGGTAACAGTCACAGATGCCGAAACAGTTTCTGAACCTGGTTCAATCGGAGCACCACCTCCACCACCCATCCCATCGTAAAGCGGCACAATCCCAGTGGGTTGTGTTCCCTCATAAACGCTTAAAACCCGTCCAAGTCTCCGACCGTTAGCACTAGCCATTTCTTCTGCTTTTGTGTAAGCGTTGTTGATTGCTTCACGCAACAATTCGCTTTGTAGTTTGGTGTCAGTTGTTACAGAAAAGTTTGGCCCGTAAACGTTTGTTGCCCCACTGGCAGTTAGCAGATCAGTTAAGGCTGAGGCTCTTGTAATATCTCTGAGAGTAACAGTAACCGAGTTGCTTACTCGCCACTGTCCAGGTCTACTTTTTTGCGCTCCGTTTTCATCATAATAGTATTCTTCACTACGATACATGCTCACATTTTGGGTTTTTATATCGGTAGAGTCGATACCAAAACTCTTTACAGCCTCAATTAGACCAGTAACCCTTTGGTTAACTTCTGAAAGAGCTACTTCACGCTCGTCATTGACAACATCCACTCCAGCAGAAAAAGTTGCCATTTGACTTGTCTGTTGATCTTGAGCCTCGCCAACAACAGTGATAGTCTGTCCTGGCATCACCTGAACTTTCCCCCAGTTAATCCAGGGAAAGACGAAATAAACAAGTGCAGCTAAAGCAGTCAACAGTACTAAACCAGTAATTAGTGACACAAGAAAAGAACGATTCATAAAATTCCTCCTTTTTCTAAGGATAGCAATCCAAATACATCAAGTCAATCAATTTAAAGAGAATTAGATTAGTTTTCAATTAAATAAATATTCAGGAGCGGATACTCTGGCATGCCAGTTACTAGTTTGAGTTGTTTCTGACTAATGTATTGATATAGTGATGCTTTAGTTGAACTACCTTTAGAAATAATATGGAGCTGTTGTCCATCGTACTGCCAATAAGGAAATGTCATCGCTTGCTGCGTGATAAATACTCTCCTATTTTCGCGAAGAGCTACCTCAACCACTGCAACTATCTTGTCAGTATCTTCACGACTTCCATTAACATAGAGAGCATTAGGATATGGTAGTTGTGGTCTTTGGTATTCAGACAGTAACACCAAATCGTTAGGTGTACTTATTACTTGTTTAAGCAACTGAGCTTGAAGAGTAGTGACTGGAGGCTGTTTGTAAACACTTACCGTTGTGACCCACCACCCAAAGACTATTGCTAAACTGATCCAGTAAAGTTTTTTCCACGGTAACAGAGCCATGGCAAGAGCTAAGGGATAAGCAACTAATGCACCATACCTACCAAACAGTCCACCAATCCAAAACTTACTACTAAGAAAAAAAGGAAGAAAGAAAACTAAGAAAAACCATAATACCTTATAAAGTTTGCGGTGGTAAGCATACCCGACAAATAGAATAGATGCCAGTAAAGCTGCTGGTGAGTAACCATAGTAAATAATAAAAAGTGAGTTTCTAAAAACTCGAGCCACAGTAGCAAGACTCCAGTCAGCAAAGATTCCTCCGCCTCCAAAACCAAATATTAACCAATGCACTCTTTCTAAAGGATTTGGGATACTTGGCAGTAAGAGAACATACAACAAGATGATACCAAGCGCACAACTGACTACACCCGCCATGACTGCATAACAAGAGTTTTTAAGTATCAAATCTTTTTGGCTTCTTAAAAACACAACCCCAAGAACAACAGGAAACCATAGTAAAATGCCCAAAAAGTTAAGAATTGCTAAACTCCAGACACAGATACATAAAAACCACCACTGCCATCGGCGTGTAGTTAAAAAAACATCAAAAGTAACTAATCCAGTTATAAACAAACTTTGTTCTACTAGCTCATGCATAACGTTGGTATGAAGCAACCAAGAATGAGGGAAAAAGAGTAGCGGGATGCTTGCAAACAGTGCAGTTTTTGAGTCAAATAAGCGTTTGATAAGTAGATAAAACATGCCAATACCTAGCCCGCCAAAAAGGGCTGAAGTTAGGCTTACTGGAATAATACTCATACTCCCGGTCAGTAAGTAATAAGCCCGTTGAAGAGTTTGTATTACCAGCAAATAGACCGGATGGACTGCTTCATGTGATGAAGCAATAGAAGTAAAAAAATCAATTGCCTGTGATTCTCGGAAATATTCAGGTGAGTCAAAAAAGTGGGGATAGTCAGCCAGCAAACATAACCTAGTAACTAAAAAGAGGACAACAGTAATCCATAGTAACTTACTTGACATTCCTCTTATTTTAGCAAATACAAGCCTTAAGATCTAACCAGTCCCCACTCTTTCAAAGCTTCACGGTTTCCTGATTGGATAGAGAACAATGAGGCATAGAGGCCATGAGTATCTAGTAATGCCTGATGGGTACCCTTTTCGACGATTTGGCCTTTTTCCAAGACAATAATCTGATCTGCCTTTTGAATGGTAGAGAGGCGGTGAGCAATAATAACTGTAGTCCGACCGCGCATCAGTTTTTCCAGAGCATCCTGAATAAGCATTTCAGAGTGACTATCCAGTTGAGAGGTTGCTTCATCTAAGATTAGAATTGGTGGGTTTTTAAGGAATCCCCGAGCCATACTGAGCCGTTGCTTCTGTCCCCCAGAAAGCCGAACTCCCCGTTCACCAATCTTTGTCTGATAGCCTTTGGGTAAAGCTTCAATGAACTCATCTGCATGCGCAATTTGACAAGCAACTTTCATCTCTTGCAGGGTTGCCCGTGGATTTCCATAACGCAAGTTTTCTTCAATGGTATCGGCAAAAAGGAATGGTTCCTGAGAAACTACCCCAATACTCTTTCGCAAATCCGATACAGCAAAATCTTTAATAGCAACACCATCAATCGTTATGCTACCACAGTCAACATCATAGTATCGGCTGATCAGGTCAACGATTGTTGTTTTCCCGGCACCAGACTTTCCAACAAAAGCACAGGCTGTGCCTGCAGGCACAGAGAAACTGACATTAGTAAAGATATCTTTATCCTTTTTATACCCAAAACTAACATGTTCAAAAGCAATTGAACCGTTAAGTTTAATAAAGATGTGCGGTTTCTCTGGAGAGGTGATAGTCGCTTTTTCATCTAAAATCTTAAAGTACTCCAAGGCTCCAATCTGAGCTCGCTTGGCTTCCCAGAATACCCAGTTTAACGTCCACAAGGGTTCTCTAATAATCCCTACATAACTAAGCATGAGCACCATAGTTCCCAAAGAAAATTGACTTTGATACGTTAAGTAAACTACCCAAGCATAGATAAACCACACCCAGGCTTCTAAAAGAGCATCTGAGATGGTAAAGATGTTATGGTTGCGTTCAGTTTTCAACCGGACACTAAGAATATTTTGATGGAACTGTTTAAGCCGTTTATATTCAAACCGTTCAGCAACAAACGATTTGATCAGCTTGATTCCTGATACCACTTCCCAGAAGTGACCGTACTGACGGTCATAAAGTTTATGTTCTTTTTTCTCAAATTTCTGGTTTTTGGTGAATTTCCAGTAGTTGATAATCCCAACTGGAATAAAAGCTGCCACCATAGCCAATCCAATCCAGACGTTAAACTGCAACACCACGACCAAGCCGATTAAGGCACTAATCAGGTTTGGTAAGAAATGGACACCGGAATTATTGATAATAGAGGTTATCTGTTGAGTGCCCCGGTCAAGCTGACTCATCAACTGGCCTGACTGTTTCTTGTTAAAATAGCTCATCGGTAGCCTCATCAAATGAGCAAATCCTCGCTCACGCAGTGAAAAACGAAGCTTGTAGGTAAATATGGTAGACAGGTACCACGATAAGCGGTTTAAAATGACACCTAAAAGCTTGACTCCAAGGTAAAAAACGAGCAAGACAACTATCGAGTTAGGTAAAACTCCTACCTCCTGAGTCGGTGCATTAACCAGCGTATCAGTCAGTTGTTTTAAAACCAACGGTTCAACCTGTCTGATTCCGGATATGGCCAAGATGATGGTGCTGATTGCCACCATGCGCTTCCAATATGGCTTGGTAAATTGAAATATTCGTATAAAGTGTGACATTATAGTAAGCCCGAAAAACCAACCGACGGGAAACAGCAAAAAAAAGCTGGACGCTTCGTGTAGTCTTTGTGGGATTTGGAAGCTATATTCTAGCGCAAACCAACCTACTTGTCACGTGGTAAATAGGTGTTTTTTATTTATTATTCAGGTAATTATTACACTGGATTTAACTAGTAAGCAACATTAATGGACTACCTTTGTTAATGAAGTAATAAACGCCAGAAAGCACTTCAGAAGTATCTTTGAAGTGCTTGGCGAATCCTTTTAAAGGATTCTTTGTCTCACCGTAGGCATCATTCTAACAGCTATTATTTTCGTTTCAACTCTTGACAGTAAAGTGTTTTCTTTCGTAACACATATATTACACACACACTCGTTAGAATACCAATGAATCCACCAGCCAAAACATCACTGGGGTAGTGGTGTCCCATGTATACTCGGTTAAGACTCGTTAACACGGCTAAAGCAGTAAAGAAGATTTTCCCTTTCTTCCCTGCTCCCATGATAAGGTAAACCGTTGCTGCTGCCCAGGCAATCGCAGATTGCATCGAGGGAAATGAGTATCCTCCTGGGTTAGGTAGAACATCAATAACTGCATGCAAACCATCGTAGGGACGGAGTCGTTGTACCAATTGTTTAATCACACCCTCAGTCAGTATCGTAGCCACAACTAAAGCAACAATGCTGTTTTTCCCCAACTCCTTTTTTTGCTCATTTTTCGAAAAACAGTTGTAAAAAAATAGTACAGCAAACAGTATTCCAGCATACGTTAGCCCATGAATATAGAGTGAAAACCCATCGGTGAAAGAAGTATGAGGTAGATGGTTGATGATATAAAAGACAGTTTTATCTGTTTCCAATAACTGAGAAACCATATGTACCAAGTGTACAAGAAATGTTTATTCCATACAAAACTCATTCTCTTTTCACTTCAGCTTGCTAAAATAGCCTAATGTTCATGTCAAAAACCATGACTAACCAAGAGATTGCTCATTTACTCCGACTTGTTGCCGCTGCCGTGTCAGTCAAAGATAATGCAGTATTCCGGATTCGTGCTTACCAAAATGCAGCTACCGCTATTGAAAACACGGCAACACCTCTGCGTCAGCTCTGGCAGAAAAACCAACTTAAAACTGTTCCCTCTCTTGGCTCAGGTATTCAGCACCATCTTAACGAGTTATTTACTACCGGAAGTGTACGTCATTTTGTTGAAGAAACAAAAGACGTCCCAAAAGGCATGTTTCCCCTATTATCAGTACCTAGTATTGGTCCAAAAACTGCTTTTAAACTGGCAACAGTTTTTGAACTTAACGATGAACACACAGCTTTACGTCAACTGCAACAAGCGGCTCAACATGGACAAATTAGAAGACTTCCAGGTTTTGGGGAAAAATCAGAGCAGGAGATTCTATCAAACCTCAAGAGTATGATTTCAAAAGAAGATCGGATGCTTTTATCTGAGGCTTTACCAATTGCTAAGCAAGTGATTCACTTTCTCAAACAATCACCAGATGTCCTTGAAACTGAAATTCTTGGCAGTCTTCGCCGGCATTCACCTACCGTTGGCGACATTGACATTGCCGTTGCCACCAATAACCCCAAAGCAGTCACGGACTACGTATTAACCTTTCCAGAAATTAAAAAAGTCATTGCTACCGGTGAAGTCACAACTAGTTTTATTCATAGTTTGGGAAAGCATATTGATGTTAAAACACAAGCGCCAGCTCAATGGGGAAGTCTTATCCAACATTACACTGGTTCAAAACAACATAACATTCACTTACGCACCTATGCTTTAAGAAACGGTTGGTCTTTATCAGAATATGGAATTAAAACGAAAGGAGAACTGAAAACCTTTGAGTCTGAAGCAGCATTTTACCGCTTCTTAGGCATGGATTTCATTCCCCCAGAGTTGCGAGAGGATACTGGTGAAATTGAAGCTGCTCTAAAAAAAGAACTGCCGAATCTCGTTGACTTATNNTCCATATCCATACTAATATTGACAGCCAAAACAGTCATGACCGTGGCCTAAGTTCAGTTGAAGAGCTACTGGCAAAAGCTGTAAGTCTTGGTTATGAATATATTGGTTTATCAGACCACAATCCAAAGATCTCTAAACTGACTTCCCAGCAACGTTTTGATCTAGTTCTCTATCGGAATCAACTCATTGACCAGGCAGTGACCACTTATATTCAAGATACAGGAAAGGTAATCAAAGTCTTTAAAGGCATGGAAGTAGATATTCGTCCTGATGGAGTACTGGCTTT
>DCTD01000110.1:0-15305 GCA_002335355.1 Patescibacteria group bacterium UBA1449 | reverse complement strand
TCTGTTCACTCCCAGTTTGAGCAACCAAAAGAAGTAGCGACAAAGCGAGTTATCAAAGCACTTTCCCACCCGAAAGTAAAAATCCTTGGTCACCCTTCAGGTAGAATAATAAACCGACGTCCTGGTCTAGAGTATGATTGGGGTAAGCTTTTCTCTTTTTGTCAAAAACACAACATCTTACTGGAAATCAATGCTTCTCCTAATCGGCTTGATCTTCCCGATACGTTAGTACGGAAAGCAATCCGTATGGGAGTCAAGCTTGTTATTAACAGTGATGCTCACCAGTCTGAACAAATGGATCTGATACAATTTGGAGTCTGGAATGCTCGCCGTGGCTGGTCAGAAGCCAAAGATGTTATCAATACATTTTCAAAAAATGAAGCAACCAAAGTTATTAAGTCTTCAAAGTAACTTGCTTTGTCAGTGATTACTGATATGATTAGTACATCTTTTAGTCACCTACTGATTCCTGTATGGCAACTCTGTTTTCCCGTCGCCTAATCCAAGCTTCGCACTCCCTCTTACTAACTACTGCTAGTCTTGTCATTATCACAACTTGTCTTTACCTTTTGACTCTCGCCCGAACACATGTTTCGTATGGTGACTCTGACGAATTAACCATCGTTGGCTACTTAGATGGCGTAGCTCATCCGCCTGGATATCCGCTTTTAGTCAGTCTACTCTCTGTTTTTACGCACATTCCTGGCTTTATATCAGTGGCTTTTAAGGCTAATCTACTGGCATTAGTTATTCAAGTGTTTAACGTCTGTCTCATTTACTTTATATCAAAATCCCTACTTAAACGGATTAAACCAAAAGTGTCTTTTCTTCATACTTTTTTTGCTGCTTTAGGCAGTATCTTTACAGCAGTCTCGATACCATTCTGGCTTCAAGCTAGTGTTATAGAAAAATACTCACTGTTACTTTTATTGATGCTGATAACAACATGGCTTACGCTCAAACTAGAAAAAGCGTCGCTTCATTACTGGCTAGCTTTTGGGGGGGTCATTGGTTTAGGCTTAGTTTATCATCCACTCTTTTGCCTACTAATCCCACCACTAGTACTTAGGTTACTAAACCTAAAGAAACTCCTCACCCAACAAAAAGTTCTTGCAATAACCGGAGGTATAAGTATTGGATCACTACTGTCACTGCTTACTTTATGGGAACTAAACGCAAAAACCTTGCCATTCTCATACCGTTTTCCAGCAACACTTGAGGGACTAATTAGTCACGTTTTAAGGATTACCTATCATGCCTCAGCTCAAGCCAGTCAAATGAGCAGTAGTGTTAATCCATCGGCAATGGTAACAGGTCTAGAACATTATTTTTCTTTTTCAGTTACCAGTTTCATGATCGTAGGAATGTTATTTGCTTTTCTAGGATGGTGGTATTACCAGTCACAGTATCCAACTCTTTTTCACTGGTTAGGCTTAGCAATCATTTTTACTGGTCCTGGCCTCGCTTTTCTGCTTGGCAACCAGGTTAGTGCTGGATTGGATATCCGTTTTTCCTGGTACATGCTGGAACGGTTTTATCTGCTAAGTTATGGCTTTGTTGGAATTTTAATTCCAATCGGCATGATGGCAGCAACTGAAAAATGGATTTTAATCAAAAAACACATTCCTTTGTTTTGTGGTATCTGTGTAGGAATAATCTGTTTTACTGGTCTGCATACTTATCCATTCGTTAACTTGTCACAGTACACAGTCGTTGAGCAATCGACAACTGAAATTCTAGAGTCACTACCAGATAAAGCGTTACTGGTTATCGATGGTGATATTGCAACTTTCTCACTCATATACCAACATACTGTTGAACATAAACGGGAAGATGTATCAATCGTGCCAGTTAATCCTCACTTCCGATCTCACTTTTTCAATCAAAGTAACTTTCTAACCCCTTTTTCATTTTCAACTAACCCCACTTATGTTTTAGATATAATCGCACAAAACATTTCTCAACGACCAGTTTTTGTAATGGACTTGACTGCCGAATACTATCAGCTCCTTGGTTTAACTGAGGGAATATACTTTGCCTATCCTCATAACCAGATGCTTAGGTTATATGCAACAAATGAGGCAAAAACAGCAGCTACCCCAACGTATAGTAAAAGTTATGTACCAACAAAGGTTAGTTTTTACCCATACTTTCAAGTCCTACAAGCACACCGGTTAGGTATTGGTAGTTTTATTTTGGCTGAAGCCGGACAAAGAGATACAGCTGCTGAATACGTTACAAGAGCTGGTGAAGTCTATCCTTATCAACCATATCAGTATAGTCAACAGTTACTACCCCAGTTAGCAACGTATCCTGTCAATGACTATTACAGTAAAGAAAAACAACCATTAACTGATACCCATTTTCTAGCAGCTGCCCAAGTAGCACTTACACAAAACAATGCTGCATTAGCCCGCTCGTACGCGACCGGAGCATATCTTAAAAACCCCAAAAATCCTGAAGTACATAAGCTTCTTGCCACTATATATCAGTCTTTAGGAAACTCTGTCACCAGTCAGGAATATCAGCACAGTTATGATCAGTTACTTCAGGATTAATGCGTTTTTCTACCTCAGTTTATAAGCTAACGACATTGTTGATCTTTCTTACTCTGTTCGCTCTTTTTATCTCTTGCACTAAATAGATCGTCTTCTTTATAATACATTTCATTACTCCTGCTAAACGTTTTCATTACTTTTTCATCACTGGCCGATTATGATGACACTATAGAAAAAGGGGTTAAGAAACAGGCTAAAAACTTGTAATAATCCCGTAAGAAACGTATAATCTGACTCATGATTCACACTATTTTAGTAGTTGAAGACGACAACGATATCCAGGAATATTTAAAAGAGTTGTTGCTTGATAATGGGTATTCAGTCAAACTTGCTTCGGATGGAATTGAAGCGCTAAAAATTATTCGAAAAGCAGCACCTGATCTTGTTGTTTTAGACTTAGGACTCCCTAAAATCAGTGGCGATGCAGTCTGTATGGAGATACGTAAAGAGTATCCTCATTTACCAATCGTTATTTTAACTGCAAAAGATACTACTTCCGACATTATTCATGGGTTGAGTTTAGGGGCAGATGACTATATAGCTAAACCATTCGTTGGTGAAGAACTTTTAGCCAGAGTCAAAGCTCGACTCCGTCACCGTGAAGAAAACGGAGCATTCTTAAAGATTGCGGACTTAGAGTTAGACACAAAAACAATGGAAGTACGTCGAGATGGCAAACTCATAAATTTAACTCCACAAGAGTTTAAGCTTTTACAGTATCTCATGAGTAATAAAGGCCGAGTACTCACTAGAGATATGATCCTTAACCGTATCTGGTTGTATGCTCCCGATATTGAAACCCGAGTTGTTGATGTGTATATCGGGTATTTACGGAAGAAGATTGATACTGGACATAAAAAGAAACTTATTACCTCAATGCGAGGTTTCGGTTACACCATCAAAGATTAAACTCACCTATTTTTTTTCATAACTACTATGACTGATGTGTAGGAGATGATAATACTTTGAAAAAGTCTCCAATAAGTGTTTCTTCAAATAGTTTTTTTACTGGGACAGCCGGCAGGTGCGTCATGGTTTCCCTTTATGAAAATAATGAATAACTAAAACAAAACGCGATACGTATATCTATTAAGACAGCAAGGAGAAAAGAACACCGTCCGAGGTTGTTTACGATATTTGCGTTTATCTTCATCTTTACCCAGTCCTTGCTTTACTTGAGAAGTAACTATAGTTAAGGAATCAACAAGAGATGAATTCGCATAATGAATAGAATTGTGTGTATGGTTATCAAATCTATAGTATTTCATACTATGTATAGTAAGGAGAATAGGTAAGATAAAAACATGAAGTATGTAAGGGATTTGTAAGAACACTTAACTGATAGTTATGAAGTACTACCAACGTGCCGAGCAATACAACGAAGAACATCATCCATATCAAACGGTTTTTCAAGAAAATCATCTGCTCCTACTTCCTCGGCAATCATTTTTGTATTATGAGAAGCTGACATCATAATAATCGGAATTTTCTTGGTCTGTTTATCCCGTTTTAAATCTTTCGCAACTTCGCCTCCATCTTTGAATGGTAAACGAAAATCCAGCATTATTAGTTGAGGAGCTTGTTTTGAGGTAACTGAAACCACATCCAACATTGACTGACAGTCAGTGACTGCAACAACTGAATACCCTTCATCCTCAAGAATTATCTGTAACCCTTCAATAAGAGCAGTATCATCATCGATAATAAGTATCTTCTTCATATCCAGTTTATCGTATCACGTGCAGAGCTTTTCTTTCATTGACTCGTCAATACTACAAGCCCAAGAAACACAAGGTGACTTAACACATAGTAAGACGGTCATCTTTAGTACAATAAACTAAAGTATAACCATCTTACCGGGGTGTGGGGTTGAAAGCATTTCACTATTGTTTAAACCCTGTTTGTTAGTCTCCTCCCTACCCAGATAACTGCAATGGCACCGACAATAGCAACAATAAAACTATAAATATCAAATCCCTGTACCCCAGGTTGCCCGAACAAACCAAATATCAGGTTTCCTACAAATGCTCCAAGAATACCAAATATNNGTTACTATATCCATTAAAAGTCCTTGGGTACTACTAGTTCTCATAATAATTGACGCTATCCACCCAACTAAAGCTCCAAAGATTAACCATAAAATTATATTCATACACTTCCCCTCCTTTCTATATGGCTTACACTAATAACTATATTTAACCTCTACTACCGGCAGATAACAAAAATGTTATCTGCCGGAATGTCTGTTTTGGTTTTACGATTCAGTTTGACCTTGGTTTTCACGATTACGTCTGCGAGCAAGACCACCCTTTCTTCCTGCTCGTGCATGTCCCTCAGAGTCACCAAACCAGCCTTGTCCTCTACCTTTTGCCATACGTGCTCACCTCCTTTTTTTGCCTGGTATAGTTTTTAGATAATGAGATATATCAAGCGTTGTATACACAGGGTAATTGCTAATAATAAGAAAAAAACCAAAATATGGTAAGAAATTGGTAAGAATCAATTAGAACAACTAGTACACATATTAATTCCATTATCTATTAGCCTACTAAGAACTGTTTAAAAATAATTCTGCTTACTAACACAATAATTATCATCTGTAAGTCAGCCAGTTGCTATTGACTGATATCCTTATCTTAGAGTACAGTTTTTATAGCATTACTAACAATCACTCACATTCCTATGACTATGCTTGTAGGCGTTGGAGCTTCAAACCAAACTGATTCTGTTGCAGCTTTATCAGAATCTCTAGAAAGAGCCATTCAGCCACTCCAAGGTAAAGAACCATCTTTTTTTATGGTACTAGCGTCTCCAACAGTCTATAACCAACAAGAAGTCATCCGCCATGTAAACAATAGCTTTCCAAACGCTGTTACAATTGGTTGCAGCACCTCAGGAGAGATAACCACTAGTGGTCCATCTGACAACTCTTTAGCCGTAATGGCCATTTATTCAGACCAAATCGAATTTATACCAGGAGTTGGACATGACATTAGCCAGAATCCAAGAGCAGCGGGAAAACAATTTGCAAACAGTATTCGTGAAAAGAAGAATGGTGAGGTTCCACAAACAGCTCTTATACTCCCTGACGGTTTAGCTGGTAACGGAGCTGATATTGTCCGCGGTATTTTAGATGTTTTTGGTCAGTCATTTAAACTTGCGGGAGGGTCAGCCGGTGATGACTTTTTATTCAAACAAACCTATCAATATAATCATGATTCAGTAATATCTGATAGTGTTGTCGGTGTCGGTCTCTACGGTAACTTTAGCTTTGGTATTGGAGTTAGGCATGGATGGATTCCGATTGGTGCCACCCGAAAAGTCACTAAATCAAAAGGAAGTGTTCTCTATGAACTTAACGGTAAACCAGCAATTCAAATTTATGAAGATCAGTTTGGTAAAGATAAAGTTATGGTGAGTCAAGATGAACCGCTTGCCCGGCTCGCTATTACGTACCCTTTAGGCATTGTTGTTCCAGGTAAAGATGAATATTTAGTTCGTGATCCAATCACCGTAAGTGATGATGGAGCAATTACATGTGCTGCAGAAGTACCTGAGGGTTCCGAGGTTCTTATCATGATTGGCAGCACTGAAGAAGCAATTTCAGCAGCTAGTGCTGCAGCAGAAACGGCAGTAGCCCAAGTTCAAGGAAAAACAGTGAAAGCAGTTTTCTTATTTAACTGTATTGCCAGAAAAAAACTTCTCATGGATAAAAAACAGGAAGAAATTGATAAAATTAAAGAGGTTATTGGTCACGATGTACCATTAATAGGTTTTTATACCTATGGTGAGCAAGCGCCTTACGGAGCAGAAATGGCAACCTGTTCTTTCCACAACGAGACTGATGTCATCTTTNNATCTTTGTGCTCGCTGAATAACAACACCTACCTGCCCGTATGAAACTTAGCATCCGCTACAAACTGCTTCTTGGATTTGCGGTCGTTCCGATTCTCCTGTTTATTGCTCTTTTCATGGGATTTGCCATTATTCAAGAGTATCTTTTATCACAAACCCATCGTTTACAGATAGAAAAAGCTCAGCTGACTGCTAACCAAATCGATTCATTCTTTAATAAAATTGAACTTGATAATCTTGATATCGCTCGTGAGTTTCAGGAAAGTTCACCCTCAAGCCAGTTCCAGGTTGCAAATATCATTAATTACACTCTAATCCAGAACCGGTTTATCCGCAGTATTGCCATCCTTACACCCACAGGACAAGAAATAATCAAAGTTGACCGTTTTGGACAAACACCACCACAACAGCTCGCAACCGAACCTCTTTCACCAGCTTTTTCGAGTGCCCTTGAAAAAAGGACAGGCATTTCTAAAGTCTATGTGTCTCAACAAAATGCCATTCCTCAAATGGATATCTACACACCAATCCTAAGAGACGACAGTACGCTTCTTGGTGTGGTAAAGAATCAAATCCAACTTGATCGGTTGTGGGATCTAATTTCTCAGGTGAAATTGGGTAAGGCTGGTTTTGTCTATGTTGCTGATAACGAGGGACATCTTATTGCTCATGCCAACATAGAGTTGGTTTTAAAAAACACTAATGTCTCTAATAGAAGCATTGTTGCATCTTTAATAACTTCTCAAGATAGGAAACCAAATAACACAGACCTTAAAACAAATGATACCTACACTAATGAAAAAGGAGTTGACGTTGTTGCAAACGGAGTGCAGCTCCCTCAACTTAACTGGGCTATCGTCGTTGAACAACCACAATCAGAAGCCTTTAACCAACTTCATTTACTAAAACGTTTGTTTTACATTACATTGATTGGCACACTTTTAACTCTCAGTCTTATGTCCTGGTTTTTGTCACGAAGTTTTACGCATCCTATTCAGAGTCTTAAAGCGGTAACTGATAAACTACAACAAGGCGACCTAACTGCCCGAGCCTCAATTAAGAGTGGTGATGAGTTGGAAGATCTCGGCAATTCTTTCAACATCATGGCTGCTAAACTTAAGGATTCATTTTCCCAGTTAGAAGATAAAGTAAAACAATTAAATGATCATAAAGAACGCTTGGACACCAGTGCAAAGCTACTATTGCGCCGTGATATGGATCTACGACGCACGAATGAAGAAGTACAAAAAGAAAAAGAAGCCATCGAGGGGGAACGCAATAAACTGGCAATTGTGCTAGCGGGAATTCATGACGGAGTCATCGCCGTAGATCGACAACTACATATTATTATCTTCAATGTTGCTGCTGAGAAAATCACGGGAGTCAAAGTTTCTGAAGCAATCGGTAAACCCATTGATCAAGTAATTAAACTCTTTGATCAAAATGAAGAAGTCATTCCATCAGTATACTGCCCCGTTAAAGAGAAAAATCTTCAAGACGAAATCGTTTTTAGTAAAGAAAACCTTAAACTGGTAGCAGGTACCAATAGACCCGCTTATGTTAATGTCATTACTGGAATGATTAAGGAAGGAAGCTCTATTAATCTTGGCAGTATTATGACGTTCCATGATGTAACTCATGAAAGAGAGTTGGAACAAATGAAACTTGATTTTGTTTCTATGGCAGTTCATGAACTTAGAACTCCACTTACCACTGTTCAAGGATACTTATCCCTTATGCAAGTATCTCCGACATTAAGTAAACTTGATACCCAAGAACAGGAGTTCTTAAACCGTGCTTCGTTAAGTGCAGTTCGTTTAAATAAGCTGATTGAAAACCTCTTAGTTGTTTCCCGGATTGAACAGGGAGAGGTTTATGTCCAATTGAAAGAAGGACACCTGGAACCGGTAGTTCAGAAAATTTTTAATGAGTTTAAAGGCTTAGCTCAATCAAAGAAACTGACTCTTACCTATAATCCACCAACTAAAGACCTTTCTTCAGTCATGATTGACACTGAACGGATTGAAGAAGTCATTAGTAATTTAATCGGAAACGCCATTAACTATACTCAAAACGGTGGAGTTGAAGTGAGTATAAAAGAGGAGGAGGATAGTATTGCTGTTTCTGTTAAAGACACTGGTCAGGGTATTCCTGAGGATGCTATTCCCCACTTATTCACAAAATTCTTTAGAGTGCAAGGTAAGCTTGAATCTGGCTCGAAAGGAACTGGGCTAGGGTTGTATATATCGAAAAATATTATTGATGCCCACAACGGTAAGATATGGGTTACCAGTACTTTAAATGTTGGTTCAACGTTTTATTTTAGTTTGCCAGTTGTTAAAAAATAGCTATTTATTACAATTACTCATATGGCAGATAAACGTATTCTTTTAGTTGAAGACGAAATTTTAATCAGAGAAATGTATCAGTATGCCTTAAATCAACGGGGGTACACCGTTGAGACTGCAGAAGACGGAGAACAAGCGCTTGAAAAACTCATTAATCAAAAGCTTACGTACGACCTCATTTTACTTGATGTTATGATGCCAAAATTGGATGGAATTAGCGTTTTGAAAAAGATTAAACAACCTGATTCACCGGCGAAAGCCATTCCTGTTTTTTTACTTACCAATCTAGGAATTGAAAGTGTGATAAAAGAAGCATTATCGGTAGGCGCCTACAAGTGTCTTATCAAGTCAAACATGCTGCCTTTACAAATTCTTGAAGAAATCGATACGTTTTTTACTCATCACACGTAACCTCTATTCATTTTCTCTGTAAAAGAGTCAGTAAAATTGTCAAAACAAGACTAATAACTATCGAGGTAACAATAGGAATATACAACGTATACTCTTCTTTTCTAATGATAATATNNACCGGCTCAAAAACGTAAGTAAAACTCCTGCAACTACAAAAAGTATGCCTACAGCAATAAGTAGATTGCCAATGCTTCCATCCATAGTTTAGTTTTGATTTACTTTTAATTCAGAAAAGACAACAACCCGTTTATCATAGTTTTGTTCCACTTCACTCCAGGTTCCCTCACATGTAATTAAGTTAAGTCTTGGTTTATCCCTTTGAGTAAAAACTAAATCCACAGGAAACTGACTGTTTTCATACGCTTTAACTTCTGTCACCACAAACGTATACGTTGTTTCCTTTTCATCAGTAACCACTATTTCATCACCCACAGACAGTGTTTCTAAAAAGTAAAAGACTGCAGGAGCTCCAGTATAGGTATCAAGATGTCCGGTAATCACCGCACTCCCTGCTTGTCCAGGTTTCACCCCTAAGTGATACCATCCCACAGTAGTCGTGCTTTTAGGCACATCCATGTTCCTTTCTTCATCTAAACCAACCGGCTCAACTTGTGTGTTAACACCCAATTTCTCAATTGTAATCTGCTTTGGATTTAATGGGGCTACTGTTGGGAGAGGGGATGGGCTAGCCTGTTGAACGGGAGATGGTATTACTTCAGTCAGTAGAGAGGATGTAGCTTTGGGCTGTAAAGAAAGAGTTAAGGCCAGAAAACTACCACCAAGGATACCGGTAATTATTACCAAAAAGTATAATAGTCGCTTCATAACTAAGTACCTGGGTTACTACCCAGGTACTTAAGAAAATATAACCTGACTTTTCATAGGGTTAGGCCCCTCCACGACCTGCCTCAGGTGCACCACCAGGAACTTGTTGGTCTTGCTGATCTTGAGTGATATCTACGTCTGGTGTTGGCGATGGTGTTTGGGCATAGACTAACCCACTAACTGCCATGAGTGAAACTAGGAACGTAAAAATAAATGCAAGGATATATTGTTTAACCATATGTATCACCTCCTCCCTTTTGTCACATATGACCTGAAAGTATAGTGATACGGATTAAGAAACACTTAAGAGGGGAGTAAGAATCTAATAAGAGCAGTACAGTCATGATTAGGATGAGGTATTTTACAAACAGTAAGTAATTAGCCCGTCAAGTCTCTAGTCAAGTCATGTAACTGAAAACAAATCTCAGCCGCTTGTGGGTATTTTAAACGGTAAAACACATTCCGCCCTTCTTTTTGGGAGGCTACCAAGCCAACCTGACGAAGTTTTGCCAGATGTTGTGAGACTGCTGATTGTGACAAACCACATGTTTTAATTAGTTCGTTAACAGTCCGTGGACTGTGACTTAACGACTCAATTAAACGTAACCGAACAGAGTTTGCAAAAACTTCAATGATTTCCTCTTCCATACTAATATATTAGTTACTACTAATATTTTCTTCAAGCAGAAGAGGGGAGAGTAACTCTTTACTAAAGGAAGATAGTTTTAAACAGTCTCAGTCTGAGAGTAACACCAGTTAATTACACTCTCCAGTTATCACAACCAGTAAGCCGTATACTTTCCTTATCTCTATTGAAATAATCTTACTTAACTAGTAGTGACATGGAACCTAAGTTAAGACTGTTGTTGAGAAGACTTCTTTACCAACCCCTCAAACGCCCGTAAGACTTCCAGCGGAGTGACAAAAACAACAGTATTACTCTTATCACCTGATAACTCAGTTAACGTCTGAAGAGTTCTAATGTGTAACCCCCCTGTGATATGAGAAAGCTTTGCCGCTGCATCAGCAATGTTTTCTGCTGCAGCTTTCTCTCCCTCAGCTCGAATAATAATTGNNCAATTGCACGCCGTTCCCGTTCTGCTTCAGCTTGTCGGGCAATTACCCGCCGCATCTCTTCAGGCAAAATTATGTCTTTCAGTTCAACCGATTCAACCTTAACACCCCAGTCATCAGTAGCTTTATCAATAATCTGCTGAATTCTTTCGGCAATTTCATTTCGTTTAGAGAGCAAGTCATCTAACGATGTCTCTCCGACTACATTTCTCATGGTTGTTTGGGCAATCTGAGAAACAGCATAGAAGACGTTTTCGACTTCAATAACAGCTTTACTGACATCACTGATTCGGTAGTAGATGACGGCATTAATCCGAGCAGACACGTTATCTTTAGTAATTGCTTCCTGATCAGGTACATCAACGGCTTTAATCCGGACATCAATTCGTTGCCAGCTTTGAATTATCGGCCAAACAATCTGCCATCCCGGCTCCATAATGCCAGAATATTTGCCAAACTGGAAACGCACTCCCCGTTCGTATTGGTTAATCTGTTTAATTACTAAGGTTAACCCAACAATAACTAAAGGTATAAGAACTACAAGGAGTGAAAGATCAAGTGTATTTGCCATAATGGCCTTAGCATACCATATCAAAAAACATATTTACAGTTTACTTACTTTTTTATCACGTTTTCTTCAAAATATGTTCCTATAGTGAACTGGTCTAAAGTGATAAACACTACCACAGTTTTATTGTTTTCTCTTACTAGTCTAAATACTTTTTAGATATATGCAACTGATACCAAAACAAAAAGAAAGCAATGACAAACATATCGTTTTTTTGGACTTTGATGACACTAAAAATCCCCTACTTAATGCAGGTCAGGCTAAAGCCACTTATGAAGTCGGAAAACGTTTGGCTACAATGGGTTACAGAGTCTCTGTCATTAGTTCCCGTTATCCAGGCTTCCAAGACCGGATTGAAGATAACATCTACTACCATCATATAGGAGCATACAGTCACAACATCCGCTTTAATAATCTTGCCTACATTGCTGCCCTCCCTTTTACTGTCTCAAAACTCAAAGCTGATATTATCCTTGAGTGTTTTACACCACCCTTTTCCACTCTTTTCTCTCCTTTATGGACCAAAATACCAGTCATTGCCAAACCAACGTCATTTGAAGCAGAACGATTTGCTCAACTCTATCATCTACCGTTTCCTCTTATCGAACGCTTCGGTAGTCAGTTTTATCGGTACTTCATTCCCTCAACAGTTTTCAGTCAAAGAAAAATGGAAATGTATAACCCAAGTGTTGTTTCAAAAATTATTCCTGAGGGGGTTGATGATGTCTACTTTACTATCAAACGGAAAAATTTTAGCTATATTCTCTTTCTTGGTCGATTGGATATCGGTCAAAAAGGTATTGACCTCCTGCTTGAGGCCTACCGTAATTTTGCAAAAAAGCTTGACTTACCCTTGATCATTGCTGGCCACGGTCCTGACCAAAATAAAATTAGCTCACTTATTACCCGCTCTGGTTTGGACAAAAAAGTGTGGTGTGTGGGATCAACATATGGTGAGAAGAAAGCTAAACTCTTGTCACAGGCTGCATGTGTTGCTCTACCCTCCCGTCATGAGGGGTTTTGTATCTTTGCTCTAGAAGCCTTAGCAGCCGGATTACCGTTAGTTACCTTTGATATCCCTGGCCTTTCATGGACAACAACCCAAGTAGCCCTTAAAGCTAAACCCTTTGATACAACAGAATTTGCTTACTTGCTTTCACAAGTAGTCAACCCTGCTCTCAATAGACAAATGAGTACCCAAGCACAGAAGCTGGCTCGAAACTATACCTGGGACACAGTTACCCAACTTTATTGTGACTTTTTTAATACAGTTTTTGCCAGAGAGCACCAGAAAATTCAGGCTATTTTTGAACAGAAGGCTTGGCAGTAGTCAGATCGTTTAGATTTTTTAGGGCAAAAGAATGATGAGGATTTATCGATAATGCTTGTTGATACAGTTGTAGAGACTTCTGAAAGTCTCCCTGCTGCTGATAAACATTCCCTAAATTGTTGTAAGCATCAGCATAATCTTTTTTAAGCGCAATGGCTTTTGTATAGTAGGTAATGGCTTTCTCAAGGTCACCTTGCTCATGATATATAAGCCCAAGATAGTAGTAAGGATAAGGAAAAGTAGGATCTAACGTTGTAGTAACAGTGTATTCTTCGATAGCTTTTGGAAAGTTACGTTGTTGATGGTAAAGAATGCCTAAGTAGTTATGGGCCCGCATATACCCAAACGACAGGCTGAGAGCACGATTGTATGCCTCTAATGCTTGACTGGTTAACCCTTTCTGATGATAGATAATCCCTAGGTTGGTCCAATCAATTGGTTGGTTAGGATTAAGAGCTATTGCTTGTTTGAGTTCTGCTTCAGCTTGATCATAATCACCAAGGTCAAAATAGGCTTGAGCTAAGTTGGTATGTAATGAGTTGCTGGTGGGATTGGCCCTAATAGACTGTGACCATAATGTTAGATTATTCTTCCAATCAGCGTTACGGTTAACCGTTACAGTTAAATACACTCCGCTTATCAGAACAATACCAATAACAAATACTGGCTGATATGCTTTCAACTTTTTATATGCTAATAACCGATAACAGCCCCAAGCCAGCAGAATACTGTAAGAAACAGAACCTATGTAGACATATTTTTCCGAAAACAGTGAGCTCTGTGGAAAGACTTGAAGAACTGGTACAAGTGAAAACAAAAACCACCCGATACTCCAACTTACAAGTGGATATGTCCTTTTATACTTATACGCAAGATAAACTAGACCACCAATCCCTATTATTGAAGCTAAAACGGGCAACTGGTTTAGAGAGGGATATTCAACATACTTGCCCGTATAGTAATCAGCCCAAAAGAATGCTGAAACACCAGGAGCCAGCAGATGGTTGGTTGTTAGATCAAGAGGAATTAAAAGTAGTTTTACGTAGTCAAAGACAACAGTGCTCATAAAGAGCATGTTGTTAAATAGAGATCCAAACTGATAACAGTGCCTGCCGTAAATATGAAGTATCTCAAGACGAACAAACCAGTACCCAAGCCAGAAAACAATGAAAGGAAGATAACTGACAACTTGTTGTTTTGTGATAACTGTCCGAGACTTTCCGTATACCCAGTCGTATAAAATAAGCATTGCCGGTAAGACAAGCGCAAACTCATTGATAAAGAAAGCGGTTATACCTAACCCAACTGCTGCCCAATACCATTTTCTCTGTCTTTGTTGTCTAAATTGAATAAAACAACTGAAAGCAGCCAGCATTAGGATCATACCAAAAGTATCAAAACTGGCAGTAATCCAGGTAACTGCTTCAATATGAATAGGATGAAGTCCGAAAAATAAAGCTGCAAGTAATCCAATTGACCTTTTTTTGGTTAACTGCCAGCCAAGAAAAAACACCACAACCGTAGCCAACTCATGCCACAACAACGCTTGTAGATGATACCAAAAGGGGTTTTCTTCCCACAGCAGGTAATTGATGCCATAGATANNAAACTTCGCAGCGGCCGATAGACACCAATATGTTCAAGTGGTACATTTCCTTTAAGTAAGGCAATTCCATTCTGTGTTAGTGATTTTGGTGCCTGCCAGTCTAGAACAAATGTTTTATCATCCCAGACAAATCCATATCCAAGTGTTTGGGCATAGGCACAAAAGGTTGTTAGCAGTATTCCAACTAGAAGCCAGTACTGAAGCCGTTTTCGCACCCATGGTAAAAGATCCATACCACGTATGGTAGCAAAGCCAGGTAACAATCTCAAAAGACCTTTGTTGCGTTACTTAGTTTGCTTAAAATAGGCTGCGATACTCTTGCTGAACTTTTCTGCAGCTTTTCCTGCGTTTTTGAACTTGTGCTGAACTTCTTGATCATGAAAGCGGTCACCCAACGTAGATACTGACTCTGCTGCTGTTTGTCCAAGCTCTTTGGCTTTGGTTTTAAGTTTTGGATCATTAAAGATTTCTGCAAAAGCTCCTCCTAATTCCTGAAAGATTTTGACAAAATCCTGACTGGGTTTAGTACTTTTGGGAGCATTCTTTTTAACAGTAGGCATAATTCTCCTTTTATTAGTATTAATAATTATGGTAACGAATGATTCGCTCCATTATTAAGTATAACAGCACTAAAACCAACACTTCTAATTATTCCAATAACCATGTGTTAGTTGGGAGAGGGAAATTTCTTTATCTACTGTCTGGCAATCACCGACATTAACAAAAAGAA
>DCTD01000078.1 GCA_002335355.1 Patescibacteria group bacterium UBA1449 | reverse complement strand
TAGCCAAGAGCTATTACCTCCTTCTTTTATTTCTTAGTATTAACCAGTTATACTATCTTTAAAGAAACTTTGTTATTGCTATTTTTTGACAGAGAAATACATCTGAAAGGTAGTGTTAATTATGGCAACAATCGTCTTAAACGTATGGGGAATGGAATGCGGCCATTGCAAAGCAGCTGTCAGTAAAGCGTTAATGGAAACCGAAGGAGTATCTGATGTCAGTATACNNTATGATCCCGCAATTATTGGATATGATAAAATGGTCGAAGCGGTAAAAAAGGCTGGTTATGAGGTTTTGGATTATTCGGAATAGGAGAAAATAATGAAGTTTCATCGAAGGGGGCCCGGCTGTTGTACGAAGTAACTATAAGGAACCGGTTTGCAGCGGCACACAGTCTTGTAGATTACCAGGGTCCATGCAGCAGGGTGCATGGACATACCTGGTATGTTGAGGTATCTGTATGTGGCAGTGAATTGAATCAGTTGGGTATGCTTATAGATTTTAATGAATTAAAAAGGCTTCTGAAGAATATCATTGAGCAGCTTGATCACCAAAATTTAAATCTTCTAGAACCCTTCGTAAACGGTAAAGGAACAAACCCCACAGCTGAAAACCTGGCTAAATATATTTTTGATGGTCTGAGACACGAGCTTACGGCTATTAATGACCAGCTCAAAGTTGGCTATGTGCGTGTATGGGAATCTCCTGATGCCTCAGCAATTTACCGGGAAGTTGGTTCGTTATAATGAGTAAGAGCGTTGTTGNNGTTGTTTTACTGTCTGGGGGGCTGGATTCAACAGTTTCTCTCGCTCATGGGTTAATAGCCAGTGAAGTGGAATTGTGTCTGACTTTTGATTATGGCCAAAGGTCAGCTGCACAAGAAAAAAAAGCAGCTGCAGCGTTGGCACAATACTACCGTCTTGAACACCGTATCATCGAATTGCCTTTTCTTAGGGAAATAACCTCCACCAGTTTAATTGATCTAAATACAGCTATACCCGAACCTGAAGCTGCCGGACTGGATGATTTTACAGCCGCAAGCTTCAACGCTGCTGCTGTTTGGGTGCCAAACCGCAATGGTATATTTATTAATATCGCCGCAGCTTATGCCGAAGCCCGTCAATGTGAACTTGTAATAACAGGTTTCAATAGAGAAGAAGCAGCAGCATTTCCCGATAACAGTCTGGAATTTGTTACTGCGGCCAGCAATGCCTTGAATTATTCTACTTTGAATAAAGTTAAAGTTATAAGTTATACCCAGCATTTGAACAAGCTTGAGATAATGAATCTGGGGATTAAATTGGGTGTACCCTTCGAATATATATGGAGCTGTTATAAGGGAACTGAAAAAATGTGCGGTAAATGCGAGAGCTGTCTTCGTTTTAGGNNTTCTTGAAGATTCTTTTTAATCTCATTTATTAAGTGGTGGAGGTAAAATATGTTACAACGATTTTTGCCGGATATCATAACCTATGACGGAACCCAGCTTTCATCACATTGGGCTTTTCGAACCCAAGGGATATTAGGGGACAGCATTGTATCATTCCAGGGACCATGCCGGGTGATGCTAGCAGAAATGGTTGATCTGGAAGATGTCCGGAAAAATGCTCCCATATTCAGTCATAATATGTTGCACTTCATTGTAGAGCATTTCGATACGGATCTGGAAAAAATGATCTTGAGGCAAAGGATGCTTATGGCCATAATAAAAGATGTACTGATGGAAAATCATGGGGCAAAATTAGTTAGAAACGGTGACGACCTATATTATGGTGATAAGAAGTTATCTGTTTCCATTGCTACGCTCACCCCGGTGTCAACCATGATCCATACAGGACTCAATATTATCAGCAAGGATACACCGGTTAAAACTGTAAGTTTAAAAGATCTTGGCATAAAAGATGAGGATATTGAGCATCTTGGCAACCTGATTTGCAGCAGGTATAGTGCGGAGATTAAAGAAATAAGTCTGGCACGCTGTAAAGTAAGAGGTACTAAATAAATGGCCGTACCTGTTATTGAAATATTTTCCTCTGTGCAGGGTGAGGGTTTGTATGTTGGTTGCCGCCAGATTTTTATCAGGTTTTTTGGTTGTAACCTAAAGTGCTCATACTGTGATACAGATTTTTCCGGAGTACCAACGTATTGCCGGGTTGAAACGGAACCAGGTCGAGGGCATTTTGCACAGTTACATAATCCATTAGATAAGGATGATATTACTAAGATTTTGAACAGGCTGGCTATTGAAAAGCATCACTCGATCAGTTTAACCGGTGGTGAACCGCTGCTGAGCTATAATATGTTAAAGGAACTGATTCCATCTCTTGGTGGAACCAGAGTGTATCTAGAAACAAATGGTACTTTGCCGGAGGAGTTATCCAGGATCATTGATCTNNGGTTGATGTAATAGCGATGGATATTAAACTACCCAGCACAAGCGGTCTAACCGACCTCTGGGACAGACATGCCCGTTTTCTTGAAATTGCAGCCGCAAAAGAAACATTTGTTAAAGTGGTAGTAGCTGAACATACATCAGAAAGGGAGATTGAACGAGCTGCGCGCATGATCAAAGACATAGCTCACGGTATATCCCTGGTGATACAACCCGTTACTATTGGAGATGCTCTTGGTGCATCATCAGCCAGGTTATGTGAATTACAATGGCATGCGTTAAAATATTTGGACGATGTTAGAGTCATACCACAGACACATAAATTTATGGGGATGTTGTGAATAATAACCTTAAGGAGCGTGCAAAATGGTAGATCATGACAAAATAAAAATAGCGGTAAGAATGCTCCTGGAGGCAATAGGTGAAGATCCTGAGCGTGAAGGTTTAGTTGAAACACCGGAAAGAGTAGCCCGTATGTATGAGGAAATTTTTAGCGGGTTATGGGAAGATCCAGAATTGCATTTAGAGAAAACCTTCACTGAACAGCACGAAGAAATGGTTATCGTTAAAGATATTCCACTGTATTCTATGTGCGAGCACCATTTGTTGCCGTTTTACGGCAAAGCCCATGTAGCATATATACCAAAGGAAGGAACAGTAACAGGATTGTCAAAGTTAGCCAGAGTTGTGGAAGGTTATGCTAAAAGGCCACAACTGCAGGAAAGACTAACCTCGCAAATTGCAGATTCTCTGATGAAAAAGCTAAATGCTCAAGGAGCACTTGTTGTGGTGGAAGCTGAGCATATGTGCATGACTTTTAGAGGGGTCAAAAAACCTGGCTCAAAAACAGTAACATCAGCAGTAAGGGGTATTTTTCGTCGCAATAAGGCTACCAGAGCAGAGGCTTTTTCACTGATAAAAAATTAATCGATCTTTATTATTTTGTTCATGTTGATGTAGGAGGTTGGCTGTGGAAAAAAATCATAGCAATTATGCCGGTAAATTGGAATTAATAGCCGCTAAGACTTTTAAAAATTATGATGAAATGTACAAAGTAGTAAATTTTTTAAATAATACCTTAAAGGATAAAAAACTGATATTTGGGCTAACCAGAGATTCTGCCAACGGAACAGTTACGATATCTATTTATGAAAGTTAACGGAGGCAGTAATGCGTATCTTGTTAAGTAATGATGATGGTATAGAGGCTGAAGGTATCAATCAACTGAGGGTTTATTTGCAAGAAGAGCATGAGCTGTTTGTAGTAGCCCCGGACCGCGAGAGAAGTGCTACCGGTCACAAAATCACTTTAGATAAACCCCTCAGAGTAAAAGAGCGACTCTATCCAGGCTATAATACACAAGGTTGGGCAGTGGACGGGACGCCTGCAGATTGTGTCAAGCTTGGTTTGGAAGCTTTGTTACCGGAACCGCCTGATCTGGTTATATCAGGAATCAATATGGGTCCCAATTTGGGCACTGATGTCCTTTATTCAGGCACGGTTTCAGCCGCCATTGAGGGCATCATCAACGGTGTTCCCTCGCTGGCTGTGTCCCTTGCCAGCATGGACTACCGTGATTTTTCCTTTGCTGCTGTATTAGTAAAGAATCTGCTACGAGAATTAGGCGATGAAATATTGGGGTTCAGTTTGCTCAACATCAATGTGCCACCTAACAAACCGCGAGGCATAAAAGTTACTAAATTAGGTAAAAGACGTTATGTTAATATTTTTGATAGACGGATAGATCCAAGAGGAAGAGTTTATTTTTGGATGGGTGGAGAGCCTTTTGATTTGGATGAGCAGGATCCAGATACAGATGCCTGGGCTATAAGGGAAGGATACTCTTCCATAACGCCGCTTCATTTCGATCTTACCAACCATGGGGCGCTAAATGATCTAAAAACTATGCTAAAAAAGTTTGCAGATAGATAAACATAATCATCTATTGGATTCTTTTTTCTCCATAACAAGGATTTTAAATTGTTACTGTAGAATTGTTAGAACTACTGCAGTAAATTGTTACATCAGAATAGTATTTTGTTTCCTTTGGCTCTGAGAATCATGTGATCATAGTCAGATAACCATGGGGTTATTTTTTCTTTTGCTTAATGACCTTATCTGACCTAAAAAGCATAGAATAGCAGTTTTTAGGAAACCATTAATTACAAAAGGAGGCATACATATTGAAGAATTATCAAACCGGACAAATACGCAACCTTGGGGTTGTTGCCCATGGTGGAGCGGGTAAAACCTCCCTGGTTGAAGCGTTGTTATTCAATACCGGCGTCTTATCACGTATGGGGAGAATTGAGGATGGTACAACCACATCTGATTATCACCCGGAGGAAACATCCAGACAGATCACCGTTCACACAAGTCTTGTACCTTGCGAGATAAAAGGCGTAAAAGTTAATTTGCTTGACACACCCGGTTTCTCAGATTTTATTGGTGAAGTTAAGGGTGCTTTAAGGGTTTCCGATACAGCTATGTTCGTAGTATCAGCTGTTGATGGAGTTGAAGTTCAGCATGAGGTTATCTGGGATTTAGCTGATGAAGCTAACTTGCCCCGTANNAATAAAATGGATCGGGAAAATGCCGATTTTAATAAAGTACTGGATGATTTAAAAACAAAGTTTAAAGCTAATTTTGTGCCGGTTCAGATCCCAATCGGTTCTTTCAGCAGTTTTACCGGCGTTGTCGATGTTATCAACGAAAAGGCCTACACGGGAGAAGGAAAAGGCAAAGAAACTGAAATCCCCGGCGACCTGGTGGATGATATAGCCGCATACAGGGAACAGATTATTGAAGCTGCGGCTGAGGGTGACGATGATCTTACACTGAAGTTTCTTGAAGGAGAGGAATTAACTCCTGATGAGATCAAAGATGGCCTGAAAAAATCGGTCAAATCCGGGAAAGCCGTTTTGGTACTGGCCGGTTCAGCCACCAAGAATATTGGGG
>DCTD01000054.1:38798-43581 GCA_002335355.1 Patescibacteria group bacterium UBA1449 | reverse complement strand
TTTACGACATTAATTGGAATAGCAAACGAAATGTTATTAGCTCCACCAGCAGTAGCAACATTAACTCCAATCACTTGCCCACCAGAGTTAAGCAGCGGCCCGCCGGAATTTCCTGGGTTAATGGCAGCATCGGTTTGGATAACATTATCCAAACGTTCGGTGCTAATGCCGTACGGGTCACCGGCAGTAATCCCCCGCCCTAAACCAGAGACCACGCCAGTAGTAACGGTGTTGCGAAACTCACCAAGGGCTGTACCAATGGCAATGACAAACTGCCCTACCTCAAGTTGACTGGAATCTCCAAGTGGCAACGGTTCCAAATCGGTTGCTGATGTTTTTAAGATAGCTAAATCAAGCGATGGGTCCCGGTAAATGTTTTCTACCTGATACTCTTTGTTATCTACAGAAATTACCTTGTATTGAGCTTTAGTATCAGAAACGACATGCTTGTTGGTTACAATGAGCCCATCTTTGGTAATGACAAAACCGGTACCAATGTCTTGTTCTATTTGTTGTTCTTGAAACTGTGTCCGCGGTTGTTGCCCAAAACCAAAGAACCCGAACGGATCAAAAAAGTCGTCAAACGGGTTTTGGGAAATCATCTGCGTTTTTTTAATACCCACCGTCACTACCGATGGCGACACCTTTTTTACCACATCAATAACCACTGACTGCTCATTGACTACTTTTTGTTCAATTAGACCGGACGTGTTACCGTTTTGTGTTAGAGGTGGCAGGATATCTTTAGGGATCAGGGTACTTAAGTACTTATCAATATAAGCAGCCCCATAGTACCGATCCCCCACTATACCCACAAATCCACCTAAAAGAAAAAGTAAGATTGCGAGGATAAAAAAAGCATTTTTGCTGGTTTTGACTGAATCTCTGTTTACTTCAACTGTGTGTTCCATATTAAAAAACCTCCTAATTGCTAAGTGTTTAGTCAACCATATCAAAACTAAATGAAAATGCTATGAAGCTTCAACCCGAACTGTAATCCAGGCTTTGGCTGAGCCAATCTTGACTTCAAGCGGATACACGCCAGTTCTTTTTATATGTTCTTTAAGGATAACTTCAACATTTTCATCGGTTTTTAAGGCTTTTTCAATTTGTTGTTTGGTAATCCCCCCGAATAACTCACCTTTGGTATTGGCTTTGACCTTAAGTGTTACTGTTTTATCATGCAACTGACGGGCAACCAGCTCCTGACGGGCGTGTCTTTTAGCCAAATCGGCTTGTTTTTTGGCTTCCTCCTGAGCCATCGTCTCCAGAACTTTATCGGTTGCCTGGACTGCTAAGCCTCTTGGTATAAGATAGTTGACTGCATAACTATCTTTGACTTCCTGAACTTGGTTTGTGGCTTTAATCAGTACTTTCATAGGTAAAGTTATTTATAACACCACTATTTTACCAAATTGAAGCACTTATGCTTGTTCAAGTTCTACTTCAAGCCCACCGATTATTCTGGACACAACGTTAAATACCACCGCTCCAAATGCTCCTACAACAAATCCTAAGAGTGCATAGATTAAAGGAATAACTAGTATGGCAAGTAAACCTAAACCTCCGAATCTTCCAATAGATTCACCAGTCATATTCTTTGAATACAGTGATGAAAAAGCAAAAACGAGTCCAACAAAGAAACCACTCAAGGCCAACATCACTGCATAGAGTTTAGCAAATGAAAACATACCAACTTTTTTAATTTTTGTCATAAAAACTCCAAAAACGATAGTAATACTAACTACTATAAAAACTTTTACAAAGAAAGTACAAGGACGAAGTGATCGTTTATTGATTGGACAATACCAAATCGGCAGCTTTGTTCAACTGAACATCGTTAGCTGGGTTATCCTTATCAGGTTCAACCGTGACATCCGGCTCCAACCCTTTATCATGGACCCAGGTATCATTAGGAGTTAGCCATTTAGCAATAGTGATATGGACACCAGCTCCACCGGGAAAATCCTCCACTTCCTGGATTGTACCTTTGCCAAATGAGGTTTCACCAACCAGTTTAGCCCGTGAGTGATCACGCAAAGCGCCGGCAAGAATTTCTGAGGCTGAAGCACTCCCTTTGTTAATAAGCACTACCATTGGCATCGTCAAGAGCCGTCCATACCGCTGCACGGTAAAAGACCGAGGCGACTCTTTGGAGCTCTCCTGTTTAACCACGACCTTGCCTACCGGCAAAAACTCACCTGCCAAATTAACTGCTCCTTGCATGTAACCACCAGGATTATTCCTTACATCCAAGACAATTCCACCAATCTCGTCTTTATGGTTTAGGATTTCCTCAATCGATTTATCCCACTGTTCATCCGTTAATTCTCCAAACCGGCTCAATTTTAAGTGAGCTACTTTTTTACTACTGGCAGTTGCCTCAGTCGTAAACGTCCCATCAATAACCTGACCGATACTGACTTCAACTGAGGGCACAATCACTGTTTCCCGGACTAACTCAACCTCATACGGCTCACTCTCTCCGTCATGTAGCAGTTTCAATTTCACTTTAGTTCCTTTTTCACCACGGATAATCTGCACCGCATCATTGAGTGACATCCCATAGGTATCTTTATCTATGCCTTTAGCTTCATCGGTTATCTTTATTATCAGATCACCGGCTCTAACTCCTGCCCGTTCTGCCGGTAAACCACTCAATGGCGCCATAACCACAAGTTGATCACCATACTTATACCCAAGTTGGATACCAACACCCTCAAACGACCCATTAAGATTCTCTTTTGAAGTTTGATTGTCCTGAGGTGGGAAGAATGAGGTATAGGGGTCTTCAAGGGCTGCCGTCATGCCTTTTATAGCCCCATAGACCATTTTCTGATAGTTAATCTTGTCTTTGAAAAGATAATCAGCTTCCAAGGTATCCCATGTCTTCCAGAAGAGCGACATATCAACGTTTTTATTAATCGGCTGGTTCCGGTCAATGGTTTGAGGTGTTTGGGGAATTACTTCCTGTCTGATAGCTGATAGGATATCAGCAGGACTTTTGGGATCATATCTGCCAATAAACCAGCCTCCCCACCCTGAAAGCAGCATCAAACAGACAATAATGGCTGTTGTCCGGATAAAGGTAAGTGAAAATGGTTTTTTCTCAGACATAGATTCTTTTTCCATTGATATATCGGTTTGAGTTGGTTGAATAACGGGACTATTATGAGTTCGCGGCATACGTTGAACAAGTATATGATAAGAGGAAAATTCCGTAAACTGTAAATGAAACTATGCAATCACAGCTAACCGTTTTCCAGCCCCATCAACCTGTAGATGTTTGCCATGTAATTTGCTTAGATTATACCCCTCTGCCACCAAAAGAAAAGCGATCTGGGCTTTCCCGCTTAATCCGTTTTCCAAAGCAGAGACTTGGTTGTTATGATCCGTGCCAGTTACAACCACTGCTTCAACCCCAACAGCAGACGCCTTATACATTTGTGATAAAGTGGGAATAACCTTTAGAAGCAGGATCTTCTCATTCATATCCGGCACAATCATCTTTTCGTTAAACTCACCACTTATAAACCAACCGATACCCTCACCTGTCCCAAACCCATAAACCACGTTAGGTTCCCCTCTTTTTTTACTTTCAGATGCAGCCGGCGGCTGGACAGCCGGTAATGGCAATTCTGTTGTTGGAGTCGGTTGGGTAACCGCTAACAAGGGTTTATCTGGTTGAGTTGGTTGAGTAAGTAACTGAGGTTGCTGTTCAGAAAGAGGTAGGAGTTCAACAGTTTCGGTTTCTGCGGCTAGTTGCTCGGGTGATGGAGGTTGTCCGATTAAGTCAACCACAATAACCCCTTTATCGAGGTTAATCTCAGTGACAATCCCGTTAACTGGAGACTGGATATGAACTGAATTAACACCTAAAAAAGAGCTTTTTTTGGCTATCAATTGTCCCTCAGTTAACGTATCACCTACCTTGATAGCAAGGTATTTGCCAATCTCGTTTGGTTTAACATGAAGATGTTGATAGATATCAATCGCTACCGATTGCGGTGTAGCAGATAAGGTCATGGCAGAGTTAAGCTAACCTTAGTAACTGCAGATATTTTACTTAGCCCGAGCCACAAACGGCAGTAAAGCTAAGTGTCGTGCCCGTTTAACGGCAATGGTTAACCGGCGCTGGGTTTTGGCTGTTAATCCAGAACGGCTCTTTGGAATAATCTTGCCCCGGTCACTTAAAAACGGCAGTAATTCCTCAGGTTTTTTATAATCCGGTATAGTACCAGCTTTTACAAACGGATCGTTTGTTTTGACTGGTGGTAGTTTGCGAACTTTCTTTTTATTCATACAACTCTGTCATTTTGAACGTAACCCAACTAGATATTGTCTACGTTTTAGATCAACAGTAACGATCTACTTTGGCCATTTGACAGTTTTAAAAACAACTAATAACTTAAAATGACAACTAGAATGGAATATCGTCTGCGTTGACTTCTTCTTTTTCTGCTTTCTTTTCCTTTTTAGCTGGCTCTACAGATGGTTTTTCGACTGCGCTGTCAGCGGCAATCGGTTCAGTAGCAGGAGCAGTTACCACCGGAGCATCAACTTCCGGTTCTTCAACCATGTCTTCACTTTCGCGGCGGCGGCTGTCTAAAACAATCATGTCATCGATCACAACTTCTGTGGTTTGGCGTTCCTGACCATCTTGTGTCGTCCAGTTGCGGGTTTGCAGCCGACCCTCAACATACACTTTGCGGCCTTTAAACAGTAATTGGCTGCAAAGCTCAGCTAACTTGTTCCAGGCAACAACCCGGTGATATTCAGTTTC
>DCTD01000054.1:37395-38765 GCA_002335355.1 Patescibacteria group bacterium UBA1449 | reverse complement strand
CCTTGAGGGGTATAGCGCAATTCTGGATCTCTAGTCAAGTTACCAATCAATTGCACTTTATTTAAGCTGCGGGATGACATACTGCCTCCTTTTATTGTTTACGTTGCTCTTCTGCTTAGGTTACTGGCAGAAAACTCAGAGCTATCTATGTATTTATTGTTAATAACAATTTAATAATACTAAAAATTTTCTTAAAACAAAAATTAAACTTTAACAATCAAGTGACGCAATAAGTTTTCTTCAAGCTGGATTTTTTTCTCCAGATCTTTGACATTACTGCCATCAATTTCTGCTTCAAAATATAAAAACTTGGCTTCTTCTTTTTTGTTGNNAAAGGCTTAACACCCCAGTCTTCTTGTTTAGTGACTTTCGCTTTTACATCTTTCAAGTACCCCTCCAATTTTTTTGGGAGGTCTTTGTTTTCTTTATCAAACACAAATGTCAATTCGTATGTAGGCATAAGCGTACTTTGGATTTAATAATGAGTGTAGTGTAATCTATTTTACTACGGTACTCTGCTGGGCAAGAACCTGAGTTTTTTAAGCAGAATGGATGGATTATAACATGTCCTGTATCTGTAGCAAATATTGAAAAAAAATGTGTCATCCAACACTCGTTTCAGGATCCTCTCCAGTAGTTCACTTTGATGACAATTCTACAATATGGCAATTACCTTGACGAAAACTACTTTCCTATCATAAACTCTATTACATCGCCATCTTTAACTACATAGTCTTTGCCCTCTTGCCGAACTTTTCCCTTTTCCCGGGCATTCTTCCAACCCCCCAGTTCAATAAATACCGGGTAGTCAACTACTTGGGCTTTGATGAAATGTTTTTCAAAGTCTGAGTGAATTACTCCTGCTGCTTTTGGCGCTGTTGTCCCCGTGCCAATCGTCCACGCTCGCGCTTCGATAACACCTGCAGTCAGAAAGCTGATTAAGCCTAATTTGTGATAAGCAACTTGGGCCATTTGTTCGATACCTGATTGCTCCAGCCCAAGTTCCTGAAGATATTCTTTTTGTTCTGCCTCACTTAGTTCACTCAGTTCTGCCTCGACTTTGGCACAAATGTAAATGACATCGTTTCTAGAAACCCCAATTTTTTCATGAAAATCCCGGTGAGTATCGGCCACTAGCTGGTCTTCAGAAAGGTTAATGGCAAAAATCTCCGGTTTAGCAGTTAAAAGAAACAGAGAATTAACGATTTCCTGTTCTTTCTCATCGAAAGACAACACGTTCACCATTCTTTCTTCATTTAAAGCTGTCAGGATTCTATCCATAACGGCAACTTTGGCAAATTCTTTCTGTTTTTTGGCTTTATCATATTGTTTTTCCAATGATTCAACGTCTTTTAACATCAGTTCTGTCC
>DCTD01000054.1:23696-37371 GCA_002335355.1 Patescibacteria group bacterium UBA1449 | reverse complement strand
CATCTTCAAATGCCCGCAGGACGTGGCAAATAAGGTCAGTATCTCTAATGTGAGTAAGAAACTGATTACCTAACCCCTCTCCTTTAGAGGCACCGGCAACGAGACCGGCAATGTCATAGAATTCGATAGTGGCCGGTTTCAGTGGCACACTCCCCTTTTCCAAATGCTCAGTCGTCTCGACTACCTCAGCCAGTTTAGCTAAACGTGCATCCGGCACTTCCACAATCCCGACATTGGGCTCGATCGTGGCAAAAGGATAATTGGCCGCCAAAGCCATCTGCCGTTTGAGTAAGGCATTAAAGAGAGTTGATTTCCCCACGTTTGGTAGACCGACTATTCCAATTCGCATAATTTCTCCGAATTTATATGTATTTTCCTAATATACTCCGTTAAGTAATTTTATTGATTTCAATAAATTACCAGCCAATTATATCAAAATAGTAGCAATGATTATCAATGAATATGGTGTAATAATAGTTTAGTTTTATTGTTAAAGGTCTTTAAAATATCAAAAATAATCACAATAGCCAGGGCTGCTCCTATGGCAATCAACCAGCTGACCAGGTTAAGTCCGGTAGTTTCAAACACATGAGCCAGCGGTGAATAAAGCACTAATAACGTAGCGATTACTGATAATACAGAAGCAATTACAAGAGGTTTATTAACAAATAAGCCCCGGTTTAAAACCCGATACCTGAAGGATCTGAAGTTAAAAGCATTAGCAATTTGCATCAGGATAATACTTAAGAGGACTGTTGCCCGCGCAGCTTCAGATGAGAGAGGGAGATGATTAAAGGAAAGATACGTAACACCTATGGTCAGTAAACCCATAGTGACACCATTAAAAATGATGACATTAATAAACTCAGGAGTTAAGATTTGGGCATTTTTCCGAGGCCGCTCACTCATGATATCGTGAGAGGTGGGCATAAATCCAAGAGTAATGGCGGGCATATTGTCGGTAACAATATTAATAAACAGAATTTGTAAAGCAGTAACTACCGGCACATACCAGCCTAAAACAGGAGCTAGCAACATCCCAATAAAAAGCAGACAAATATCACTTAAGTTACAAGCTAGCTGGTAGGTAACAAATTTTCGAATATTATTAAAGATCGTTCGTCCCTCTTTAATCGCCGAAACAATAGTCGCAAAGTTGTCGTCTTTTAAGGTCATATCAGCTACTGAACGGGTGACATCAGTGCCATTAATACCCATCGCCACCCCGATATGCGCCTCCTTTAAAGCCGGTGCATCATTGACACCATCTCCGGTCATTGTAACAATCTCTCTATGGGCTTTCAGAGCTTTGACGATCCGTAGTTTGTGCTCTGGCTGAACTCTACTGAATATTGTTATGGATTTAACCTTATCTTTTAGCTCTGCATCAGTTAACCGGTCTATCTGCTTCCCTCTCAGGATATCCCCGTGTAAGCCAATTTGTGAGGCAATGGCTCTGGCTGTGTGCGGATTATCGCCGGTGATCATCTTCACTTTGATTCCGCTTTGCAAACAGAGGGCTATGGCTTCTTTGACCTCTTCCCGTGGAGGGTCTTCCATCCCTGTTATCCCAAGAAATACTAATTCATTTTCTTCGTATGCTTCATCCGCTGATGAACAAGGCTTGTAGGCAAACGCCAGGGTTCGCAGAGCTTGAGCAGCAAGTTTATGATTTATCTTGAGCAGTTCTTTCCGTTTTTCTTCTGTTAGTTTCACTATCCCTTTCTCAGTCTGGATAGAGGTACATCGTTTCAGAATAATTTCCGGCGCTCCTTTGGCGTAGATAACCGCCGTTTTGTCCTCTGGGTATACTACTGACATCAGTTTCCGGCTGGAGTCAAACGGCTTTTCACTGATACGGGGCCGAGTGTAGTCTTCCTTAAATATCCCCAGCTTAGCAGCCAGAATTAATAACGCGCCTTCTGTTGAAGAACCGACAACTCTATATAAAGCATCATTACCCAGACGTTCAATATTTGAATCATTGCAAACTACTGCTGCCTTAATCAGTTTCATCGTTGCATGATCATCAGTAAA
This sequence comes from Patescibacteria group bacterium UBA1449, assembly GCA_002335355.1. GTDB lineage: Bacteria > Patescibacteriota > Microgenomatia > UBA1400 > UBA1449 > UBA1449. Next base: position 35,334 of record DCTD01000054.1, on the reverse strand, counting down.
CTGAGAAGCTTTACCTTCTTTGGTAATCTCTCCTTTGGCTTCGTACCCGATACCGGTAATCTCATATAGAGTGTTATCTGCAAATAACTGCCTTACCGTCATCTCTCCCTTGGTAATAGTTCCGGTTTTATCAGTGCAGATAACTGAGGTTTCTCCTAATGTTTCAATAATTGACATCCTGTTAATCACTGCATTTTGTTTTGCCATCCGATTGACTCCTGAAGCCAAAGTAGCAATAAGCACAACCGGAAATCCTTCAGGAAAGGAAGATACAGATAAAGCAATAACCACAATGAGAATGCCAACAATGGCTTCATATGTAACAGTATCCATACGGAAAAACAAGACCAGACCGGTTAACATTGCAGCTATTACTCCTACAATGACCATAAACTTTGATATCTTATTTATTTTATTCTGCAAAGGAAGTACTTTTTCTGCTGTTGAGATCATACCGGCAATCTGACCGAATTTTGTCCTCATCCCGGTATTGACCACTTGTGCGATACATTTCCCGCTGACCACATAAGAACCCATAAACACCTGGTTTTCATCGGTGAATACTTCAGAAGTTGGTATTGTTTTTGCTATGTCTGTTGATTCGCCTGTCAAAACTGATTCATTTAATCTCAAATTTGCTTCTTCAAGCAGTACACAATCAGCCGGAACCTTTTCACCAGTGCGCAGGATGATAACATCTCCGGGAACAATTTCAGTAGACTGGACTTCCTGCTCTTTCCCTCTCCGGATCACACGGGAAATTGGCATAATCATGCGTTTTAAAGCAATAATCGCTTTTTCAGCTTTGTATTCAGAAATAAAACCGGTAAAAAGAACTATAAAGATAACCGTGGCAATTACATAGGGTGTAATTTTCTCACCCGTAAAAAAAGAAATGGCTGCTGTGATAGTCAAAAGGTAGATAACAAAGTTTGTCTTAATCTGTCTTAGGAGTATCTGCAGGATTGAGGTTTTGTGGACTTCCCTAATTTCATTTAGTCCGAACTCATTCAGTCTTTTATGGGCTTCTTCGTTTGTTAGTCCCTGAAAAGCAGTCATAGGCAGTTTAATGAACTTATTACTTTTAAATCATCGGTTTATGGTCGATTTTGAAAATTATAGCAAAAGTACCCTTAAAGAATCCACTCAAATCAACTCCGTTACTAAAAAGAGTCCATAGAAAGCCAGTAGCAGAATCCCTTCCTGACGCGAAATCATATTTTTAGTCCGGCAGAAATAATAGAATAAAACCAGCCCAAGGACAAGAAAGAGTAAACTGAACAGATAATTATTGGTTAACACTATTGGCTTTCCATTGATGGTGGTTAAAAATCCCAGCAAAAACGTGTTAAAGGCGGCTGAACCGACATAATCGCCAAAGGCCACCTGATGGTTACGCATTAATGTGGAACGCACTACGAGGGATAATTCAGGGAGGTTTGTGCCAATCCCAATAAACAGCAGACTGACCAGAAATGGTGAGACGTTGAATAGGTGCGAAAAGTATTCCGTTTGATCAACCACAAACCGGCTGGCAATAAATATGACTATTACCCCTATAAATATTTTAACCAGTTCTTTTCCGGCAGATACTCGTGAACGGTGAGTTATTGACATCATTTTATCCAGCAACCCTTTCTTTAACTCAAGACTGATCACCAGATACACATAGGCACACATTGCCAGTAAGCCGTCCTTTTGGGTTACTGTCCCATCCAGCGCCATAATAACGGGCAGAACAATCACAAAGAGCGAAGTTGGCAGATTGGGACCCTAGAATTTGGCTGTTATTCGTATCGATTTCCCGATGATAGCCAGCAATGGGATAATAAGCAAAAAAAGGACAATCGTTGCACCAAGCAAATTCCCGACAAAAAATTCCGGATCATTCTCAACAACAGCGCTAATTCCAACTGATAATTCGCTGATTGATGTAAAGATACCTAACACTATAAACGAGAGGATAAACGAGGATGTCTTTAAAGATTTTGCTAATCGTTCTACTGAACGGGCTGCTAACCCTGATCCCATCCAGATACCGATAAAAGCGACAAAGTAGATGAGTAGATGACTAATCATGTTGGTGTAATATTATTTAATGCCATCAATTTTCAAGGGGGCCATCTCCGTACTTTTATTCCTGGTTAACAAATCCCATAAACCGTATTCACTCTTCCTGATTCTTTTTTCAGCATATAATTTTGTCAGACAGAAAGCCCCAAGGATGCTGATGAAACTGACCATAACAAAAAGTATTTTAAAGCCAAAAGAGTCAGCAATGACTGCCCCGATATAGGCGCTTAAAGCCGTAGCCAACCCGACACAGACATCTTCAAACGACCATTCAAACCCAATCAGGTTGCGGTCGACAAACTTCGTAAACAGAATCCTCCAGGCAGGTACTGCCAGTGAATTAGCCACTCCTTTACCCAATTCAATCAGGTAAATATGTGCAGGCTGGTCTGCCCAGATATACAACAGCGGTAATAAGGCCATGGTAAAGGTTCCAACTAAGACCGCATAGTACTCATCCTTTTCGCCTTTAAGTCTATCCAGTAACCAGCTGACTGGGACTACACTAACTACTCGTGCCAGCCAGTAGACTGAAGTAGCAATCCCAACCACTTCCAGGCTGCTTCCTTGAATATGATCCAAGACAAAGACACCAAAAATCGGCGACAGTAGACCCAGGCCAAAAAACAAGAACAGGTCTGAGATGATTAAGGTCGAGATAACCAGATTAATGCGCTTCATATACTTCAGTAACAAAATATTACTAACGGAAAAAAAGGAGGAATAGCTTGAAAGCTATCCTCAAAACAGGCGTGCACCAGTCAGACGATGAAGAAGATAGATATTCATCATAGTTACAATAGCTATTACTATAAAGCATCTGTGTCGTTTAGTCCAAGACTGGAACGCTGTCATATGCTCCACTATTCTGATAGAATAGAGGATATTGATATGAATAGCAATAAATCTGATAGAAACAAGCGCCATAAAGCAGCACAGGATACGAGCACGGCTAATTTTGTAAGTGTTGTCAGCCATGACCTGAAAAATCCTCTCTCGGTAATTAAAGCCTATACACAAATGGTAAAAAAACGACTCCTTCATAAAGATGATGTTCAAACGGTCCGCTTAATTGAAAAGAAGAGCAACAGGTTGACAGAACACTCATCTTATTACTGATCTACTGGATATTCAGAGAGTGTCAGAAGGTATCGTTCACTTAAACAGAAAACGATTTAGTTTGAATCGTTTAATTACCGAGACTGTACGGGATTACCAGTATATAGTTAAAACACACACAATTAATATCGAGGTACATAGTGCCGCAAGTATAAGGGCTGATAAGGAAAAGATCAGGCGTGTGCTGATTAATTTACTCACCAATGCAGTTAAATATTCACCTGAAGCTGGAAAAGTTGTTGTTTCTTGCCGGAAATATAAAAATCATGTCATCGTGAGTGTCTAGGATTTTGGGCAAGGCATACCGGCTGAGAAGCAAGAGCATCTGTTTGACCTGTATTATCGGGTTGATAGAGGGAATTCTCCACAGACCAAAGGTTATGGACTGGGTTTGCCGATAGTCAAACAAATTATTAAAGCGCATAGCGGTAGAGTATGGTTTGAAAGCACACCAGGGAAGGGTTCAAGCTTCTTTTTTTCTTTGCCGTTGGCAAATAACAGACAAACAACATACAGTTGGTGAGCCAAAGTTATTCTGCTACAATGCAGACATATGACTAATCCTATTACTGACTTAATTGATGAACACGGCGGCATTATGCTGATGCTGCAAATCATAAAACAGGTTTCCCGGCAGATAAAGCAGGGAGAGGCAGTTCCTATAGAGGATCTGGAAAAGATTGTCGAGTTTTTGCGGGAATTTGCTGACAAATGCCACCATGGCAAAGAAGAAGGTATTTTATTCCCACAAATCTCTCAGCCGGAAACTAACCAATTGATTAATGATCTGCTTGGTGAACATAAAGCCGGACGTGACTATATCCGGGGCATGGCCGAATCCCTGGCAAGCTATCAGCCGGGCAATGCTGATGCTGTTCATATTGCTTTAAACGCTGAAGGGTATATTACCCTGCTCACCACTCACATTCAGAAGGAAAATACCCTTCTCTTTACTGAAGCTGAAGCATCCTTATCCCCTACTAAACAACAGGAGATTGAACAACAATTTGAGACATTGGAACGGGATGTTATCGGGGCAGGCAAACATGAGCAATATCACAGTTGGATAGACCAATTGCAACACAAATATCTTAATCAGCACACTTCGGAATAGTTATATATATATTGCTATTGTCAAGCATTTTACAAGGAGAGATTTCAACCGGTTGGGTGGTAGTGACTTTATCTATTCCCTGGTTTTTGCATCACATTGATATTTTGCATATGTTTGTTATTTATCCTCGTATTTCAGTTTTGGAGCCTGAGAGCGAATGATCCTTCCCCTACTATCCCTCTCTACAATCACCCGAGAATAACGGGGTTTGGGAAGAAAGATGTGGAGTTTAAAGGGGAAGGAATTAAGTGGAGTCCCATTCTGACTATTCCTACTTTTAGAGCCATACTGTATTATTTAAAGTTTGCAACGATAGTTTTTAACTCAAGTACTTCTATTGGACAATCTTTATAGTCATTCTCCCAGCAAATGATTAAATCACATCCATTAAGCGGATGCTGGTGACTCAAGAAATTACTTGATCTAAATTCAAACTCAGCTTTGCACTTTGAAAACGTCCCTTTGCTGTTCTTTCTTATTAACAATGCATCAGGAAACTTTGTTTGGATTCCTTCAATTCTAAAACCTAATTCATAACATAATGCTGCAAACAGCAGAATTACTCCTTGTTCATTAACTGGTTCATATACGATCCCTCTCACTCCAAGAATATCTCCATGATCTTGTATCTTTTCTATCTGGTCAAATACTTTTTCTGGTTTCTCTTCTGTCTCTGCTACCGACTCATCAATACCTATTAGAGCAGCTTTTCCTTCATCAGGATCTTTTCCAGTAACATCTATAAGCCTTAATCTTTCCCTCCCAGTGTCAGTTATTTTCCAAATTCCACGCTGTGAACCATCAAGCTCGCCTTTTCTTTTTAAAAACTCTCTTGCCCATTGGGTTTTGTTTTTCCAAATAATATCTGTTTGAAGTTTATAATGTCCATATTCTTCTGGATGATTTTTTAACTTTGGCAGCATTATATTTTCTACAACAGGATAAACATCTCTAGTACGGGCTGATCCACCTAGTTTAACTAAAGCACGTAAAACAGGTATCTCATAATCAAAAAATGTTAGATGCATATGGGGAGATTATAGCATTTTGTAAACGTGAGGTTTTTACTAATAGTATCTAACCACAGATTGCTGCATAGTAGAATAATAAGCATGAATAATAAAATTGCTCTGTATGTAATAGTAATTCTCATAGTTTTTAGCCTATTTTGGGCTACGCTAACCCTTGAGTGTATATTCAATCGAGATATCATTAACTATAGAACCATTTTGGATTGCAGTTATTAGTACACTTGAATAGCTCAGTTTTATCCTCCACTTTTTATCAAAAGAAATTCCATAAAGAAAACTATACGTTAAGAAAAGACCACTCCTAATTATTGTTTCATACACGTTTCTTACTTAATTCTCATGTATACCTCTGAATAGTTGGATATAGTTTTGATCAACTGTCTATGAGAGACCATATAAATAAAAAGAGTTTTATAAAGGAGTACGTATGAATAACCGATTTTTAGTAACTGGTCTCGTTATTTTGTTAGTCATATTACTAATTGGTTATTGGGTGACTAACCAGCCAACAGGTGTACTAGCACCAACCCAATCACCAGCACCAGCTATTCAACGTCTAGATGAAATTACGAATAATCCTGAAGACTTTATTAGTCAACAGGTGACAGTCCAAGGTGAAGTTGACGATGTAATCGGCAGAAATACAATTGTCCTCGATGTCCCAGGGGAAGCTATTAACGATGAGATCTTGGTTGTTTCCCGCTCCCCCATCAGTGAATCTGTTGCAGAAGCCGTAGGGGTACTGAATGAAAGACAGGTTCGGCTTACCGGTACAGTGAATGAATTTGTTTTTACGGTTTACCGGGATACGCTTGATCCTGATATTCAACCTGACTTAGTAGCCGTTTATGAAGGCCGGCCGTTTATTCTCACTGACTCTATTACTGTTGTTGAGCAATAGGGAAAAGTACTGGTAAAGAGACTTACGAGTCTTGGATAAAACATTTATTACTAGCTAAAGTGTAAAAAGCATGCTTAACAAAAACTCAACCCTCACTCTACATACCGGTAGAACCATGCCGGTCATGGGTCTTGGTACGTGGCAACTAACTCAAGATACCACTGAAACGGTGGCCTATGCTATGGACATTGGGTATCGGCTGATTGACACTTCAAGCGACTACGGCACTCAACCAGGTATTGGAGTAGCCTTTAAAAGCAGCACAGTTAAACGTAACGAACTATTTATCGTCACCAAAGTTGAGGAGACTGATGATACCTACCACAGAGCTCTATCCAGTTTAGAAGAGTTGGATATGGATTATGTAGATCTCTTACTAATCCACCGTCCACCTCTTGTTGGTGCTGGAGAAGACTTGTGGGAGGGCTTAATCAAGGCTCGCTCTGAGGGACTAACCCGAGACATAGGTGTTAGTAACTATTCAATAGACTTGATTGAAACTCTCATTGCAAAGAGTGGAGAAACTCCTGCAGTTAATCAGATTGAGTGGAGTCCATTCGGTTACAGCCAGGAAATGTATGATTACTACGAGGATAATCAGATTATCATTCAAGCGTATAGCCCGTTAACAAGAACAAACCGAATTGATGATGTAACCCTTAACCAAATCGCCCAGAAATACTCTAAATCCCCAGCCCAAATCTTAATCCGGTGGAACCTCCAACGCGGTACTTGCCCTATTCCAAAAGCCAATCAAAAAAACCATGTAGAAGAAAACATAAATGTCTTTGATTTTGAGATCAATAATGAAGATATGGGTACACTTAACAACCTCAACGAGCACTACTCTGCACTTGGATCGTTGGCCTATGTTTGAAAGGAGGCGCTATGAATGGAGGTTTTCGTCTTGGCAGCCTTTTTGGAATAGAGGTCACCATTGATCTCAGTTGGATAATCATCTTCCTGCTAGTAACCTGGAACTTAGCCGTTGGCGTTTTTCCTCAACTCCAACCCCATTGGAGCCCTGCTCTTCAATGGGGTGTGGGCATTGCTGCCTCTTTTCTGTTCTTTGCCTCCGTCTTAGCCCACGAGCTGGCACATTCATTGGTAGCCAGAGCCAGAGGTTTGCCAATTAGCCGGATTACCTTGTTTCTTTTTGGTGGTGTATCTAACTTAGAACAGGAACCTGAGTCTGCCAAAACAGAGTTTTTAATGGCGGTGGTTGGTCCATTAACCAGTCTTGTTTTAGGTGTATTCTTCTTATTTCTTGCCAGTCAGGGCGTCGATAGTTTTCTTACTGAAGATGCATCGCCTGGTCAGTTTGTTTCCGAACTCTCACCTATCCAAACTCTCCTCTTATGGCTTGGACCAGTAAATATTTTGGTTGGGTTGTTTAATCTCATCCCTGGCTTTCCACTTGACGGCGGCCGGATTCTGCGGTCGATTATCTGGAGTATTACCGGAAACTTGAGGCTCTCTACCAGAATTGCTTCCTTATTTGGTCAGACATTTGGTTTTATTTTCATTTTTATCGGCATCTCTATGGTCTTTGGGGTCACAGTCCCGTTTTTTGGCACCGGTCTCGGTGGTTTGTGGATTGCTTTAATCGGCTGGTTTTTATCCTCTACAGCAGCATCTTCATATCAANNGATATTAAAGTTGAAAACATTATGAAAAACAATTTTACTGCCGTTTCTCCATCACTGACAATTAGCCAACTGATCGATACGTATATGATTGGCACAGACCAACATGTTTTTCCAGTAGTACATGATGGGACATTTGCTGGTCTAGTTTGCCTGGAAGATATCCAAACAGTACCTCGAGAGGAATGGGATACTAAATTGGTCAAAGAAATCATGACTCCCTACAAAGAGCTTGATACTTCCCGGCCATCGGATACTGTTTCAGATGCTCTTGGTAAGATTACGAAAAGCGACGTTGGCCAAGTGCCAGTAGTGAAAGATAACAATTTACTTGGCATGCTTTCACGGCGGGATATTCTGTTATGGCTGACATTAAAATCAAAAGATAATGAGTTAGACGATGTCTAAACTCTTTTATCGTCAATTACTTCTTTTATAAGACAAGGTTTTCCCCTTAGCCCACTTCGTGTTAGAATTCTTTCTACCGCAATGCATAAATACCTCTTACTTTTTATCACTACCTGTAGTTTGGGAACCATTCTGTTGTTAACCGGCTATCAAAAACCGGAAAACGTTTTTAACAACAGTCTTTTTCCTAAGACATCAACCGTCAAGACAACAACCACTGCTTCCCAAACAACCCATCCAATGTCCATCAATACGCTGCGACAACGGTCATATCCTGCTAGTGATTTAACTATCGAAGAAGAGTTGGAAGCTGGTCTTAACTACTCTCGGTATATCGCCTCATATACTTCGGATGGATACAAAGTGTATGGCTTGCTAACAGTACCAACTGTAGAACAACCGGAAAACGGCTTTCCGGTAATTATCTTCCTCCATGGGTACATCAATCCGAAAACCTATGTCACTACCCAAGACTATGTTGCTTCTCAGGATGGCTTAGCCAGAAACGGGTTTGTGACGTTTAAACCAGACCTGCGTGGACATGGAAGATCTGAGGGGGAAGCATCAGGTGCCCACTTTTCTGAAGTCTATGTTGTTGATACATTAAATGCTCTATCTTCATTACAAACTTATGATGCTGTTGATCCTCAACGAATTGGTGTTTGGGGACACTCAAACGGCGGAGAAATTGGCCTGAGAGCAATGGTAGTTTCCAAAGACATTAAAGCGGGAGTTTTTTGGGCAGGAGTTGTCGGCAGCTTTGAGGATATGTTAGAAACACACAATGCAAAANNAAAATCCCATTTATGAAACGATCCACTCCTGAGATCGTCCATCGCTACGGCAACCCAAGCGCAAATCCCACCTTTTGGAATCAACTCGACCCTTACTCATTCCTAGCCGATATTTCCGGGCCAGTGCAATTACATCATGGCACAGTCGATGAACAGGTACCGATTGATTTGTCTAGACATCTTGCTCAAGAGTTACATGATGTTAGTAAAAGTGTTGAACTGTTTGAGTATCCTGAAGCTAATCACAATTTTTCAGGTAGTGCTTTCAATCTTGCAGTCCAACGGTCTGTGGATTTTTTCAATAAGAATTTATAAAGCCTTTCAGTTACTGTTTCAGAAACCCTGTAGTGAATTAGTACCATTATTATTCGCATCCACATTTTTTCATTACTACTTTTTCAAGTTTATTAATAAGTCTTGATGTAGCTTCTTTTACTTCTTTTTTTGATAATTCTTTTTTGAGTAAGTCTAACTGTTTTTTTAGCGGCGCTATCCTTTCTTTAACCGGTATCTGTTTTGCTAAAAGCAGAAATGTTTGCAGGTAAACAGACAATACGTGCTGGTGAGACAACGCTATCGGTTGTATTTGCTCAAAAGCAAGTGATACATACTCTTCCCATGTTGTTCGTTTAAATACAAAGACTGTTTTTGTATGCGGAAATGTTTTTTTAACTGAGGGAAACTTCCTTTGTGATAAACGGATTAGTGAGTCACCAAGATACTTCAAGCTATACTCGATAGTTGTCTGGTCATTCGTCGAAGCAGTCTTTAAAGCGACATCAACAAGTTGTCTCAAGCCATACATTGCATCCTGCTCTGCTGAACGTTGATAGTCTACTGATAGGGCTTCACGTATGCCATTTACAAGGTTTTTCAAATCACGCCGACGTGGATAAATCTTTGCCAGAGTTTGACCATATGAAATGAAATCTCCTGGTTTAATGACAATGTAAATCCACCGTGCCTCCTTTGTGTTAAGCTTTGCCAGTGACTCCTCATTAATATTTCTGACAAACCCTGTCTTTTCAGACGTAACCAGAAGAGGCTGTTCTTTGCGTTTTAGTTTTCTGATAACTATGCTTACCGGTTCTGGTTCTTCATAGTGTAACCCTATTTCAGAAGGATATAGTTTATTGATGTTTTGTAGGATACCAGCATGGATAATGTCAACAATTTTTGTCACCTGTAACGATTTGGTAATCTGATTTAAAAAATAGACGAGTAGTCCAACGTTTATGACTACAACGAGTAAAGCAACAGTGACAGCAATCTGCGGAACAAACTCTGTAAACGCGGTAGTTTCTGATTGGACTGATCGCAAAACAAGCAGTGAGTACGTATACGTAGCCACATAGCTGCCTAAAACAATTTGATACCCTCTCCGTTCAGTAAAAGCCTTTAAAACTCTTGAAGAATACTGGGTTGCAGCTTGTTGCAATGCAACAACAGTAATAGAAAACAGAACTGTAACAATGGTTGCAAAGGTGGTGGCAATAGTTGATAAAATCCCACGGGCAGAATCCGGAGTCCCGGTAAAAATAAACGGTAAACTCTCCTTTATGGTTTCATAGTACGCTCTGTCTACCCATACCAACCCAAATGCCATAAGAACCGAGACAATAACCAGTACTGCTGGAACAAACCAAAAGGAATTTATCACACTTGTCCATAAAGCTTGTAGATTCATTCATAGTACTGTAAAAATAGATACCTCAGTAATCCATAAGATTTTTGTAAATATTGTGTAATAACACTTGAAATTATCAGGTAATATTTGCGATAACAACTAATTAGTCTACGGAGAATGTTATCTTAATAACCACTATGTTTTTTTCTTTTTGGACTTTGTCTGAAAGTAGCCACATCAATTTCTTGCACATGAGCTATATCATGTTCAATTAATTCATGGACTATCCACAAAACGTTTATCTGTTTCTTGCCAAGCATCGTTCCAAAAAACCCGTTTGTTTGATCTTCTTGTAAGACTGTAAGGTGTTCTACCAATTGTTGATGTAAAACTTACATCTCTCTAAGTGTTGCCTCAACTGTTTGATCCTGCCGTTTGGTAATACTGCGTTTATTAAAGCTATTCATAGACATTTGGAAAGACAGTGGATTTTCACCTTTAAGAATCAATGGAATTGCTGCAATCCCCTCTTCATACCAGCCAGCACAATGTGCTGCTATCTCTTTTTTTGTCCACTCACCAATCGTTACGTCAAATGGCAGTGCTTCCAAAGCTACAGCTAACCGTTTATGAGATTGGATGAGGTCNNGAGGTCTTCGAGTACTGGAGCATTCATAACATTTATTTTTTACTTGTTTTTACTATACTACAAAAGTTATCTATCATGGATTTATTTATGAAAACAAATTTAGTCAGTTCTATCCAACAACAGCTTGAAGCCAACATTGATCCAAAAACCAAAGCTACATTCCAGCGTTACTTTAAAGAAAAAGTCATGTGTCACGGCTGTAAGACTTCAGCTGTTTCCAGAATTGCCAAAGAAGCATTTTCCCAGATACAAGACCGACCAAAATCAAAAATCTTT
>DCTD01000054.1:8967-23676 GCA_002335355.1 Patescibacteria group bacterium UBA1449 | reverse complement strand
GAACCGGCTGACTTTGAGGTCTTTGAGCATTGGATAGAAACATATATCGACAACTGGGCAGAGTGCGATACGCTTTGTAACCATACGGTCGGATCGTTTATTGAAATATATCCTGAGTACATAGAACACCTCAAACAGTGGACCCAGTCAAATAATCGCTGGGTCAAACGGGCATCTGCCGTTAGCTTGATTATTCCGGCAAAGAAAGGCATGTTTTNNCTACTCGATCCTGATGATATGGTCCAAAAGGGCTACGGCTGGATGCTCAAAGAAGCCAGTCGGCAACATCAACAAGCAGTGTTTGAGTACGTTACCAAACACAAACAGGTCATGCCCCGGACAGCTTTGCGATACGCAATCGAGAAAATGCCGGAAACTTTACGCAAACAAGCTATGGCAAAGTAATCTCTTCCCCTCTTTACTGCATTTTTATTACTTTTTTCATACCGTTTTATAACGCTTCAAAATTACAGTAAATCCTTACCAGGGAAGGCATTTGTACATTTGGTGGCAATCATCTGACGTGTCACTCACCGATATGAACAACCTAAGGAATATACTTCGAGAAGCTGTCATATTTACCGTTATCATGTTACTGGGGTTATGGTTTATTTACCTTATCAGAAATATTCTTCTCCTTTTCTTTGTTTCATTCATCATCATGTCCTCACTATCTCCCGTTGTTGAATGGCTTGATCATCATAAAGTACCGAGAGGTGTTGCCATTATTTTAGTGTTTATACTTATCTTCCTTATACTTGCAGGCCTGATAACTCTTGTTGTGATTCCTTTGGTAAACCAGTTACCCGCGTTAATAAGCCAAATAACCATGCTGCCTGAAACTGTTACTCAGCTTGACTTTATCAATCAAGACCTTATCCAGGAAGAAGTCACTAGTTATTTTTCTAACGCTATAAATGTTTTACTCGATCTATTCAACAACATCATCTTACTGTTTACCGTCATCATTGTCTCAATCTATCTCCTTTTCGAACATGAAGATATGTATAAATTACTGCCGGTTTTGTTTAAGCAACGAGGTAAACTGGCAACTCATGTTCTTAGTCAGATTGAAAACAAGTTAGGTGCTTGGCTTCGAGGGCAAATTCTTGTTGCTGGTATCATCGGCACACTCTATTACATCGTCTTACAACTCTTTGGAGTTGGATTTGCTTTACCTCTAGCAGTCCTTGGCGCTCTCTTAGAGTTTGTTCCGATTATTGGTCCCTGGCTTGCAGGTATTCCGGCTGTGGCTATTTCCCTTACCATTTCACCAATTACTGCCTTGCAAATCGGTATATCATATTTTCTCATTCAAGAAGTAGAAAGCCACTTACTTGTCCCTCTACTCATGAACAAGGTTATCGGTCTAAATCCTTTACTGATCATCTTTGCTGTCTTAGTTGGAGGTACCCTGCTCGGGCTTATTGGTATTTTGTTGGCAGTTCCGATTGCTGCCGTCATTCAGATACTGTACGAAGAAGTTGTTACCCATAAGAAAACTTAAAGAAAAATGTCATGGATTCATTTGCATTCTGGACAATTGTTAGACTCGTTGTTCCCCTTTCCATCGTGCGCTACCCGTTCTGGGGATTTCTTTTGTCTGCTTACATAGACGTTATTGACTATCCTTTCTTACCGTTACAAACCGATACCGATATCACCAGTTATCACATCTGGGATAAAATTCTCGATACCTACTACCTAGCTTTAGCAGCCTATACCTCGCTCTCATGGAAAGACCCCATTGCCCGTAAAATCAGTATTACATCATTTTTATACCGTGCCTTTGGAGTTCTCCTTTTTGTGCTAACACAGTTTCGTCCCTTACTCTTTGTTTTCCCTAATTTTTTTGAACTGTATTTTTTGTTTTATCTTATCTATCGTTTCTTTGCCAAAAAGGATATTTTGTTTACTTCAAGAAAAACAGAGGTTATTGTTATCTTAGCTATACTTATCCCTAAACTGGTTCAGGAGTATTTCATGCATGTCATAAAAACAACTCCCACAGAAATCTTCTCTCTCGACCGAACTCCGTTTATTGATATTTTTATTCCTATCTCGTTCCCACAGTTTCTTCAGATTCTACTTTTGCTCTTACTACCAGCTATTACCCTCTTTTGGCTCGTCTCCCGACAACGAGAAACTGCTAACACACGCATTTGATATGGGGTTTCACTATTACTTTCGTTCTTTTGAATAACAAGACCGTGAAGTTTCAAAATCAGTCACTATCTTCCCTAAGTCAGCCTCCTTGTCCCGTTTTGAAACGGAAATATCACCAAAACGACTGCTCTTTGACCATCCAAAAACTACTGTCTCATGGGCTTGTAATCTAATCTCATCAAAGAGCACTCTCCCGTCATTGCCACTCATGTCATTTTCACTCAGGTTTCCATCTAGAATGACATAGTTGACCGATAATTCAGTTAACTTTGGAATTATGACTCTCGCTTCATCAAGCGTAGTAGCTTCGGCGATAACAGCTATTCCTGCTTCTTCCAGACTTTTCCGGGCACGGCTTCTTTCCTCAAATTTGTCTTCAATGATTACTGCTCTGATACCATGAGTCTTCATAATAAATACTTTTTGAGTAATTCACAAAAACACTATCTTCTTATTCTTCAAGTATAAACAACTCATCGATTGATGTCTCTAGGGTTCTCGCAACATCATAGGCTAGTTTTAAAGAGGGATTATACTTGCCTTTTTCCAAAAAAACGATGGTTTCACGCCGTACCCCAACCTTGTCGGCTAATTCTTCTTGTGTCAGATTAAACTTGGCTCTGAACTCTTTTATCCGTGTTTTCATATTACTCCACATCCCCTTTCCGGGTAACATAGGCATAGTAGAGAAAATAGGTAATGGCCATAAATGCCATGACCAGACTAAATGCCTGTTGGCCAGTCACAGTGATGAGATCGAAACTGGTCATCCATGACAACACGCCGATTAAGATAAAGGTTCCTGTCCAGGAATATCCTAAGCTACGATACCCTAGTTTTCTGGTCCGTTCATCCTGGTACACCCGATTCTTATTCCGAAAATGATAAATCAATGAGAAAACTATAATAATCAGCCCTGCGTTAACCAGCGATATTCCGGCAACAGTACTCACTACATCCAGTATCTGTAGCACAATACCCATAAGCAGGACAGCGACACCGATTCCGACTCTAATAAGAAACTGATTTTTCATAGTGATCTCCTTATAAGTCTTTGTTCTGTAAATAAAGGTTTGATAGTGACTTAGCCACAACTCCGACAAGTAGAGGGATAATCAGAATTGGTAGTAACTCTTGGTTGGAAATATCCACATCAACTTGAGCAACATAGACAATCGTTAAAGCAACTGTTGCCACCATCGTCCAAGAGGCATTGCGTTCAGCCATAGCTTCAATCTTAGCTTCCCGTTCATCCATCTTAATTCCCGCCATGATGTGTAAAATATCAAACAGAAATAAAGCACCAATACCTAAGTAACTATAGAACTTTAACTGAGGATCAATCGGTAAGGTTTGGATCAAAGCTACCATACCCGCACCAACACCAATGTATGCCCACCCTTCCCAGGTTTTTGGCATCAATCCCCAGCCGCTATATTTTCTACGATTAAACCAGTGTGGCTTGCCGATCATACTATCTCCTTCTGTCCTTAATGGAATAGAACCGCAATCTATTCCAGTTATTAATTATTTCTAACTCTATGTTAGATATATAACACTATTGTTATAATTATGCAACAATCATAAAAAAAGTAGAGTTGGTTTTAGCAACTCTACTTTTACAAACTTTACAGTTTTTAAAACTACCTTACTTTTTCTTAGTAGTTTTTTTAGTCACTTTTTTGACGGTCTTTTTTACAGCTGGTTTTTTAGCAGCTTTTTTGGGGGCAGCTTTTTTTGCTGGCATGGGCAGGTCACCTCCTTTGAGAGGCTATGGATAATAAAAAACCACCGCTTAGGTGGGTAAACAACAGGCAACGTAAGGTCAGATATATTACTTTGTTACTGGCCGCTAACGCCTGAGGGTTAGCCACCAAGGCAGGAACTATCCTATGTATAGTTGTAGCACTTTTTGTTTTTGTTAACAATAATGAGCTTTTTACCTATTCTGTATCCTGATGTCTTATCTCTTCAAGAAGTGATGTAAACAAATGATAATCTTTGATGATATCTAATTGCGTAGTCTTATCAGGAAGAACATCAGGAGAAAATCTTCTGGCATTATATTGTACTCCCATATGATAGGTGCTATACAATAAACGCATAGATTTGTCTGAGCGACTTTTTACCATATCTGCTAGATTAGCAGATGTTATAACCATTGCCCAATATTGTTCAGGATTACAGTTGGGGATAAGTGGTTGTTGCACAATAGTTTTACAACAACGATAACACGCATTGTTAACCTGATCAGGTTGTTTTTCTTTTACTATTTGATTTAAAAAAATTAGCAAGTAAAGAAATGCCATACTTCTGTCAGTATCCCAAGCGTTGAGGGCTTCATGTAACTTCTCACTATGCTTTTGGACATATCCCACATCTTTATTTTGAAGCAACACATCATTTGCTTTTTCCAATTTAGACAAATACTGAAAAACGTCAGCTATCGTAAGAACCTCTTTCTTAACTACTACATCACTGGCATCATTAATAATGTGTTCACTGTTTACAGAGAAGCCCGCGTCATCTGGAAGCTGAGATTCCTGACTCATAACCATCTANNCATTAAATAATTATGAATTTGAAAGTATCTAACAGTACAAAAACCCGTTGGTCAATTGGTTAACCAACGGGTAATTTTTCTTCGAAAAATTCAGTTTTACTTGTAGTACTCTTTTACTTGAAACAAAATGTAAAACCCAATGAGCCAGCCAATAATTAAACCACTAATATTGCCAGTTAAAAGTTGATAGACTCCATTAACTAAAGCAGCTATAAACAGGAGTCTCCAGGCTTTATAAGAACGGGCAAACAACCCTTGAATGGCCATACCTTGGAGTGCCATTGAAGCAACCAGGAAAGCAATACTTAAAAGATACATCGGTGCTGCTCCAGCCATTGCCATCGCTCCAAATGGTACTGCTGACATAAACGCACCGAATCCAAATAGTGCCAGTACCGCCGGGACTGAAAGCACAATCCCAATAATGACCAACCACGGTGCTAATTGAACTAAGGTTTCCTTAGCCTTGGATGGCAATGGTGGTGCCTTTTTGGCAAAATACTCGTTTAAAGTACTTTCAAGTTGGTTTAGTGACATATGTGCAGTTTTTTCTGTCATAGATAAAAAAGATAATAATAACGATATATTCATCATTTCATGAAACTGACACCCATGTCAAGGTAATAAAAAAACCCACCTAAAACTACTGTTTTGGGTGGGTTTTAAGCTAACAAAATTTGTTTTACTGACTTATAAGCCACTGAGTATGATCTTTAGCTCCTGTAGAACAGAAGACAGCCTCATACTCTCTCCCCGCTTTACTGACTCCTTTCTTGCGCTCAGCTGGTTGACCACAGGTGGCACATGCCAGCGGTTTAGTTGTGCTCGTTGGCTTAGTCGTGGCATTAACTACCTCATCAGCTGAGGCAATACTTTCAATCAGTCCGTACCCGGCAAACCCCAAGGCTCTGCCAACAGCAGACGTTTCAGCTACTTCATACGGGTTTTCGCGTTCAATATTCCGGGAACTCTCAAGATTTACTGAACTAATTCCCGTGTAGGTTTTACCCTTAATGGTAACCCTAGCTTTGATCACCACCGGATTATGACTGAGAACTTTGGTTTCAACACTTTCTAAGGCTTTGTCTTCGTGGGCAAGTTCTACCCGCCGAGAGACAGTCATATATTCCCGACCATGAATCGTAACAATTCCGTTTCCCTTCATTCTGTTTCACCCCCATTCATCTAATGCTTTAGTAGTTTTTAAACGTGTAGTCCAAGTCACCCATTTACCTTTTCTTACGCAAACAGCGCTCTTTAAAGGGAAGAGTTTTGAATAGTAGAACTATGAATAGTTCGCACAAAAAAGAGGGGAAATGCATACCACTTCCTAACGTATTCTTCCTTATTCTAATATTCACATCTACCCGAAAACTTTCTTCCCAGATCTGATCCTAGTACCTGTATTTTAGCTGTTTTAAACCATTATTTCAAGCAATTATATGAGGTAATTTGTTTAGGTTAGTATCTTACTTTCCTGAACTTGGGCATACTCGAATGCTTTTAGGAGTACGATACTGAGAATTAGTTCTGATAATGCGATCAGTTGATTGAAGTAAAAAACGAAGAATGTTACCAAAAATATATTGATTAACAAAGAATATCTAAAGAATTCATAAGCTCGATATCGAGACATGTTGGCAAGATGGATGAGCCCAATAAGGAGTAAGATTGCAGCAATAAGTAGACTTACAATAAGACCCCACCCAAAGAAACCAAATCGAGCATCTACCAACAAAAATTCCAACTGAGTTCTAAAAATCACTACTCCACTGATGAGTGCAAAATAACTGACAACTTGGAGTGTGAAAAATATAACTGCGATTTGAGTTAGCCACTGCGTAGAAACAATTTGGCGATACACTGCTGTTGTCTTTTTTCTCAACCTCCAAAGAATAGAAGACTTTACTACTTTTGGTCGTTCAGCACGTACTAACTGGGTTAAGGCTTGCGTAAACCGATCATGCTGATGAGACTGTGCCAACCACTCCAACACACGATTTTTTTCTTCTACATCAAAATCGTGAATAATGGCTTCTTTGGTAGCTTCTAAAGCATTAGCCAGATATTCAATCGGAGTGTAGGCCGCTTGAGTAACAACAAACCGAAATAAAAGATATAAAAAAACAAAAATGCTATAAATTAAGGCAAATGTAGGTTGATAAAAATAGTCATTATCGGCAGTAATAAACTTACCTAACTCATCGATAAACGTTCCAAAACCAATCCCGGCCAGTACTGACGCTGTTTGGTGAATTGACTTGTTAAGAAAAATAAAAAACAGAAGTAAAGCAATCAACATAAAAAAGCCACCCCACAACATATGAGCAATATGCCACCCACCACCTCCAAGTTGCGGGTATCCGGTTAAGACCAAAAATACCCTGATACCGACAACACTCAGTATTGAAAAAATAAAAAAGTTTTCGAAATACTCATCAGCTTCGATATTTCTAACAACAGGTGGAAAGTATGATGTAATCTTCTTCATATCTTCATAAAGTATACACAAAGTCAAACGAAGTCATATGATAACTGTAAAGAGAACATAAATCCATTAAATCGTATCTGCACAGGTGAATAATAAAAACTTCACATGTTCTTCAATGGCCATTAACTAAACTAAACTAAACTAAACACATCTATGAAAGTCGGGATAATTTCTGATACCCACAACCGTCTTAATTCTATAGACAAAGCCTTTACTGTCTTTATAAACCAACAGGTTGGTCTCATTATCCACGCTGGTGATTGGACAACGCCTCAAACAATTGAGTACTTTGCTGAGTTAGCCCGAGCAGCCGGCATCCCTGTACAGTCTGTACTAGGCAACAATGACCGGTACCTGCCAAGTGAATACTTGCGTAACACCTCAATATGTTTTTATAAAGATTTTCTAGTTGCAATTTCTATTGATGGAAAAAACATTGCCATTAGTCACGGAGATAATCGTGCCCTTGCCAACCAGGCAATTGACTCACAAAAGTTTGATCTTGTCATCCTCGGTCATACCCACAAACTAAAACAGTTTCGCAAAGGTAAGACACTGGTTTTCAATCCAGGCTCAGCTGCTTATTCAGTTCCAAGAAAGAAAAACATGCGGTACGTGGGTATCTATGATACACAAACAAATCAGGTACAGAGTATTCCCCTGCTCCATGATTAAACTGCTGAGGGATACGTTTCAGGCACTTCTTCACGGGTTACTTCTTCGATATGAATTGGTCTTAAAGCTCTTGTCCTATCAAAGTACAAAAAGGCATCATACCGTTTTGGTAGAACAGTAGGTACATAATTACCTAGTTCGTGAGCAGGGTTATAAACGACACCAATTGCCCGGTGCCCCCGCATTGCCATCATCTCACCAACGGCATCCTGATCGCTAAAAAACAGGAGCTTATTTACCGCACTTGCCCGGTGTAGCACCTCTTCCCAACTTTCACGCCGAGCAGGCGGAACATTCATCTTTTGCATTGCCGCTCCCCACCGGGAACCGGCAATCACCGTACCTTTGTATGAACCAAAACCAACAATTCCAACCTCCGTCAGTCGATGCGTTTGACGCACCAGTTGACCCACATTGACCATGCCGACTTCAGCCATATCAGTATACCGGGCATCACCAACGTGAGTATTGTGTGCCCACACAATCCCCTTAGAGTTGACACCATGAAACTTCACTAACCGTTCAAGAGTCTCTACCATGTGCATGTCACGGATATTCCACGACTGAGTTCCGCCACCAAGCATTGTCCGGTAATAGTGTTCAGCGTTTTTTGCTACCAAAGCATTTTGCTCAACATTAAACTGCTCTTCCTTTTTTTCTCCCGTACGTTTTTTTTGACCTCTTTGTTGCATTTCTTGAAGTAATTGTATAACTTCATCTTCACACGATTTGGATACAAAGGCAGTTGACTGAGCATACGCTTCCACATCTTCCTGATATGGCTCAAAACATAAATAGGCATCTATAGCAGTATCAAGCATTTCTGGGTCATGCTCTTTTACATAGGTAATGATTTCCCGCATTGATTCCCAGAGGCTGTAGACATCCAAACCATAAAAACCGACTTTTCTTGGGGTTGGTACAGACTGGTTATACTCTTTCAACCATTCAACCAGTTCTTCAATCTCCCTGTTAGCCCACATCCAGGTCGGCCAACGGCTAAATGAGTACAATACTTCATACGCACTCTTTCCTGAGTCTGGATAACCTTTGATATAACGGTTAATGGTATAACAATCCGGCCAGTCACCCTCAACAGCAATAAACTGAAAACCTTTCTCTAAAATGAGTCGTTTACTGATTGATGAACGCCAAGAATAGTATTCATGGGTACCGTGTGAAGCTTCCCCAAGTAACGCATACCGGGTAGTACCAAGCAGTTCTATCAACGGATCGAGATCTGAAATACTCCTCAGTGGTGAAGCATTTATCTCCACTTGTGTCAGAATGTCTTGATTGTCTGCCATATTACTTTTCCAGGTACTGAGCAAACCAGTGCTGGGCTTGCTTAGATACCTGTTCTAATGCTCCTGGTTCTTCAAACAGATGTGTGGCTCCAGGTATTAACACCAACTCTTTTTTTCTAACATGGATCATCTTCTCTAAAGCATCTCGATTTAGTTCAATGACTTCATAATCTTCTGCTCCAACAATGAGAAGCGTTGGCACATCTACTTTAACTAAATAGTCTCCTGCCAGGTCCGGCCGTCCACCTCTGGAAACAACAGCGCCGACGTCTGCTCCAAGTTGACTTAACTGAACAGCGGCAACAAGTGCCGCTGCTGCTCCGGTACTTGACCCAAACAACCCTAATCTAAGCGCAGCTGTATCCACGTGACCTCTCAACCATAAACCAGCATCAACTACCCGCTTTGTAAGCAGCTGTATATCAAACCGGTATTGCCGTGTTATCTCATCAATTTCTTCTTCTTCCTGAGTTAAGAGATCAATAAGCAGTGTAGCCAGTTGATGATCTTGAAAGTAAGCAGCTACTGCCCTGTTTCGCGGGCTAAAGCGGCTGCTCCCGCTTCCGTGCACAAATAAAACAACTCCTCGAGCCTTTTGAGGGACAACAAAACTGCCGTTAATAGCTACGGTGCCAGTTTTTATTGTGATCGTTGTTTGGTCATTGTTTGTGTGACTAGTGTCCATAGGAATACCCAGTCTTTGCCATATTTGATCTTGCTTGATCAAGTAGCTTTTTCACTTCATCGTCCGTTACTTGATCAAATTCTTGATACCACGAACCAACTGAAAGAAAATCATACGGAGTTAAAACACAAATTAACGAGTCAACATCTTGAGATAATCTGGTTGCCGTATCCCATGCACACACAGGTATAGCAAAGATAATCCGTTCTGGGTGTTGTTTTTTAACCGCTTCAATAGCAGCTCGGGCTGTAACTCCCGTTGCCAAACCGTCATCGCTTAAGATCACTGTTCTCCCATTGAGGGAAGGTAGCGGTTTACCATTTCTATATAACTGAATCCGTCGCAACATCTCTTCCTCTTCCTGTTTACTCACCTGATCAACATATTCCGTAGAAATTCCAAGCAAGGCAATGCTTTGATTGTCCAAAACCCGGACATTGTTTTCTGCAATCGCCCCAATCCCAAACTCTTCTTGCCCTGGAGCTCCTAACTTTCGTACCACAATCACATCAAGTGGAACATGGAATGTCTGGGCTATTTCATATCCAACCGGCACTCCTCCCCGCGGTAAAGCTAAGACGATTGGGTTTACAAATCCAGACGGATCAATGTGTTTGGATAATTCTCTCCCTGCATGCGCCCTGTTTTTAAACACCATAGATACCTCCTCTTCTTAGTTCCAACTCAATTAAAGTAGGCAGCCTTACACTATCACCCTTGTGGGTAAGATCTTGATAAGAACAGGGTAAGAGTCTTTATAGAACTATTAGTCAATTAACTGGTGCTAGCCTCCAAGGCAACTTCTTTAGAAAGCGTTTCTCCATCCCTCCACAACTGAAGCGTAACCTGAGCCCCAACTTGAGTTTGCATAATCAGCTGTGATAATGTTTGGCTATTTTCGCCTTGTAAAGATACACCGTTAAACGAGGTAATAATATCTCCAGGCCTAATATCAGCATCTGCTGCAGGAGAGTCTTCAATGACTTCAAACACATAGGCTCCTGGAGCAATTTCATTGACTGATGCTACCCGTTCGTTTATGTTTTGGTATCTAACTCCAAGATACGGCCGCTCAAATACTTCGCCTCGAGCCTGAAACTCAGTCAGCAAGCCTGTAACTGTGTTAATGGGAATTGCAAAACCAATATTTTCCGGTCCTACTGCCACCGCTGTATTTACCCCAATAACTTCGGCTGACGTGTTAAGAAGCGGCCCTCCGGAATTCCCGGGATTAATGGCAGCATCGGTTTGAATGACATCGTCTAATTGCTCAACATACCCGATTAAAGGTGACCCAGCCGCAATACCTCTCCCAAGACCAGATATAATCCCTGCAGTTACTGTGTTATTAAACTCTCCAAGTTGGTTTCCGATAGCAATCACTGTTTGACCCAAAATGGCCGTTTCAGAATTGCCCAACGTTAACGGTTGCTCATCCAGGCCAGACACGCTTAAAATCGCTAAATCATTTAGAGGATCACGGTAGACTTTTTCGACCGGATACTCATCACCGTCATCGGTAATCACAAAATAGTTTGCTTCTGGATCAGAGACAACATGTTTATTGGTAATAATCAACCCATTATCTGTTGCCACAAAACCGCTGCCAATATTTTGTTTGTTATCTTGAGGCAATGGCTGAAACCCAAAGGGATCAAACGGTAAGGTCCCAATAGAGTCAGTCATTTCAACTCCAATCGTAACCACTGAGGGAATTGTTTGAGCAACAACATTGGTAATCACCTCTTCTCTTTGTGTTGTAATAGGCGGGGGTTGAGTTGGTATCGAGTTAAGCCGAACAACAGATGCTACAAGCCAAATGAGAATTGCTGCTATTCCAACAAAAGCACCAATGATGAGTACATTATTTTTCATAGGTTAGAACAGGTTTTGTTATACGGTCATTTATTGAAAGATGAGATAAAAAAGAGTAAGTAACCTGTAAGAACCGTCAGTTTTTCTTTTTGATGCTAGCCCATCCACCTAAAAGTACCCCCATCGTATCGGCAATCAAGTCAGTAACAACATCATCCAAATCGACACTTAAATTCTGTAAGGTAAACTGATCAATAAACCATTCGAATATTTCCCAAACAGCACCGATTGTAAGCCCAATACTCACGATAACAACATAGTAGTAGATCTGATACTTGCTTAGAAGACCTAATGGTGTGTTATAACCTACCATACCAATGAGTAATGCGGTAACAAACGAAGCTAAAAAGTGGATGATTTTATCAAAAAATGGAAAAGTATCATATAGACCAAGAATGCTACCCGTCGTGTAGAGGGCAGCAACTAGCGGCAGAAGTAGGAAAAAGATTCTAGGTAGAATCTGTTTTGCAGACAAGATAAAAACAATGACAACAAGAAATAGTGATATCAGCGCATGAACAGCATCACTTCGAATGAGCGCCGATACAACAAATACAATGAGGGCTGAAAGGGCCAAGACACGTTCAAGCTGGTAGTTTGCAGCAGTTTTCTTCATTCATCATAGGGGAACTTTGTTTGTAGCTTTTATTCAGGCCCATGCTCTTTCCTGCCTGGTTTTAAGTGTATAGGCCCAATTTTGACTGTGATATCTTGGGAAAACAGCTTACCCCGAACTTCATCATGTCGATAGTATTGAGGAGCTCTTATAGTAATTTCTGCTGTGTAGTCAGCCTCTCCAGNNTGCCCAGTTAATCCCGTAGTGATAGAGAAATGGATGCCAGATAAATGGCTGTTGTTTTACTCCCACTTCATTATTATTTGAATCCAATAGCCGGCAATATACCTCTAAATTGGGGACAAAACGTAAGTACTGTTTTTCTCTAACGACAACTTCTATATGCTGATTCTCGCCTGGATTTGGGATAGTCCACGTTAACCCTTCATGACTTAGGCTATAGAATCCCTCAGCTTTTTCAGCTAAAACTGTAATTAAATAATCATCAACTTCAGTTTCATTCGAAACTGTCATTTTCTTCATCAGATCAAGAGCAGCCGTATAGGTTTCTCCTTGTTGACGACGAACCGCTTCTTTTTGAGAATCATTGNNCACCAATGTAAAAACTCTGTGAGATCTTGGTAAAAAACTCTTAAGAAAATAAGAAGTTTAAGTTATTTTTCTGATGGAATGATAATCCAGCAAATAACGTATGGTAGTAACCCGGGTATACCCCCCGGTAAAAGGAGTAAGACCCACACTAACCGGACAACAGTCACATCGATATCAAAGTAATTGGCAAATGCTGCTGCTACACCGGCAATCACTCTGCCCTCTTTTGGTCTGACTAAACGTTTTTCTGGCATAAGAAACTTTATGAATGTTAATTAAACACTTTTATTATATGAAAATATTTAGACTTGCGTAAAGACTGAGTAAGAACTAGACAAGCACTTTTTGTAGGTATAAGGCATTCTCAACCGCATAACCGTGGGCGTCATTGTTGAAGTAGACATAAACATCTCCATTTACTTGAAATTGCTTTATCTTTGCTGCCCACTGGTTTAATTGCTCATCAGTATACCGGGNNGGGATGCATACAAAGTTCCAGGACCATGAAGTCTTAGATATACAAAACCATTTACTACACTTGAGACAACAGGGAAAGAGTTCGTATCACTGATAACCAATGTGGCATTATACCTTTTAAGAAGACGGCTTAAGGAATCTTCAAACCATGACTGGTGACGTAACTCAAAAGCATACTTCACTCCCACAGGTAAAGATGCAAGAAAATCTTCCATCCGTTTCCTGTTGTCAGTAGTAGCAGTAAACGATTGGGGAAACTGCCAAAGCACGACTTTTAACGTATGTTCAAGGCCCATTACTTCCTCAAAGAAGCGTTTCACTGAGTCTTTTGTTTGGAGTAACTTTTTTCTGTGAGTAATGAATCTTGGCCCTTTTATGGCAAACCGAAACCCATCAGGAACCTGACTTGCCCATTTAGAAAACACTGTTCTTGGAAAACTGCGATAAAATGTCGCATTGACTTCAACAGTCGAAAAGCGCTGAGCATAGTAAGCCAACCACTGTTTGGAAGATAATCCTCGAGGATAAAACCTGTCTTTCCAATCCTGATAACTATAACCGGAAGTACCAATCCAGACACTACTCATGTATGTTCAGGCTGTTCATTGACTGACTGTTTATAACTCCAGTCTTTTCTTGCACTAATCCAGGTACTAACATAATAGGTTTAAGTACTAATTATTCAACAATCAATTCGCCTCTCATTCCCAGTTGTCGTTGATTACCAATGCTACAGTAATACTCAAACGTACCCACTTTATCAGCAATAAACTGGATGGCTTCACTTTTCCCCTCAGGCAGTCTACTGGTTTTGATTTCAAACTCATCGATCACCAAATCATGAGTTCCAGTTTCGTTGGTTAATGTAATTTTTACAATATCACCTTTCCGTACCCGAATTTCTCTTGGTGAGAATGAATAGTTGCGACCAGTTATGAAGACATTGGCCATGTTGTTTTCAGTCTGTTGTTGTTCTTGAAGTTGAGATTGAGACTGAGGCTGAGAAGAATGCACTTCTGGGTGAGATGCTATTCCAGCAGTAAATCTGGGGGATAGAAATGTTACTATCCCTGCTGAAAACAAGGCAATTAGGCCAGTTACTAGCATATTTAATATCTTCATATACTACCTCCATTTTCTACTCACATTAATGGAACCTGTGTTATTAAAATTTATATTTATTCCAATTTTTACTAATATTTAATAAGCAGGTACCGTTTTTGTGTCTGTTGAAAGCGAAAATAACCTGGTGCAGCATTATAAGCCTGTAACTGAAACAATGCTTTTAAATACTTTTTTTCT
>DCTD01000054.1:0-8956 GCA_002335355.1 Patescibacteria group bacterium UBA1449 | reverse complement strand
AGCCATTCTTCAGCCTGAGTCGTTTTCACAAGAACACCTTTTTGTTGAAGCTGCCTTAGCGTCTGATTAAGAGTAGTTTCATCTTCAGTAGAAAACGTATATTCTAAAAACTCTTTTGGGACACTTGTCTGTCTTCGGCACTGATAGGCTGCAATATATAACCATATTCTCCACGCTTCTTTTGAAAGATCTTTCAAAGTTGTATCACCCAACACGTTTACGCCTTTTCTCATAAATTTAAGAGTTATCCTTTAGTACATTAGGTTATTCAATACGTTTTGACACTACTTTAGGGTTCTAGTTTAAGAATTGATACAAATCTAGGTAAAAAACGTGTAAGAATTGCTATAAGAAAGACAGAATTATTTCCGANNAAGAAAGAAGTCTTACAGTAAGCTGAAGTTAAGCTTAATTTTAAGCCATCTGGCCTACAATCCACCAGGGCCGTTTTGGTTTTGATCGTTTAGAACGATATCCTGTCATATGTTCTGTTACTAGTATTACATATAATAATAGCTTTGTAAATATGTATATTTTATGAAAATGAGTACAATTATATACAAGGTGTAAAACGGGCTAAATGCCAAATAATTACGGGGATAATAGGCTGAAAAATAGTACTGTTCATAACCTTAAAAAGCAATAAGGAGCAAGGGGATTTCCATCTCATGGCTGCTTAACCCTCCATGAAGAGTCTTGGCAGCTTCTTAGGTAAACGGTTGTTCATACCACCAAACGAAATTATTCGAGTACGGAAGAATTACTAAAGAACCTACTCTTTCTAAAAATCTTTCAGAAATTGCAAGCCCAAATAGGTTTTCTTTAATTAAGTCTTGAGTCTTATAGACCTCAGCTATCCCTCTAAGAACAGCCTTTAAACTGACCTCCGCTTCATCCAGAAGTTCAGGTTTAATATGGATAAAAAAGTCTCGAGGTGATCCAGCCGGTACTAAGAGTGTCCCATGAGCATTTCGCTGGATAAACCGATCAAAGTCAGGCATAAGCTGATTGATATAGACTCTTTTACTGTCTGAAACATCTATTAAACCGTGATCTGATACTAACACTACCAACGTATCCTGGAGCCTACCAGTCACCTTTTTAAAGAAACGTTGTTCCAGTATGTTCATGACCAATTTAACTTCCTGTTTAAAGGGTATCGAATTCAACCCATACATATGTCCAACAGCATCTATTTGCTCAGTATAGACAAAGTAGTATCCCTGATCTTTGTTACTGAGAACTTTTTTAACAACATCATCAAGGGCTTTATCAAAACTTTCATACGGAATGACGGCAGCTGGAGATAAAACTGTCGTTGAATACGGTGAGTGAGCATACTTTTTATTCTGGTAAGCATACGACTGAATACCTGCTTGAGCTAAAGCCTGACATACACTACTGGCTGGAAAGATGTTCTTTGGGTCGGTCAGCGTTTTTGACAACTTCCGGTTTTCACTCCTTACATACTCAAAAAGTAGCGGAATAATCAAATCATCGACTACTGGCTCATACAGAAACCATTCATACCAACCATGCTGGCCGACAGGCACACCGGTACTTATCGTTGTTGTATGGGCAATAGTCGTGGAGGGAAACTGAGCGGTTAGTTTCGAGACTACTCCATCAACTTCAAACCGCTTTAAAAAAGAACATGTATCTTTGTGCAGTTCCCAAAACTGCCAGCCAAAGCCATCAATAAAGAAGAAAACAACGTTTTTGTACCGTTTTGGTAGGTTACCAAAAACATCCAAAGGTAATCCATTCTGCCCTTTTCCGGTTAAAGTATACTTAATGGTCTGAGGAATATTTGAGAAACAATACGAATTATATAGAGGTTTTACGAAATGGCCAGAAAAAGTCGATCGTTGGACCTGTTCGACTGAAGCAGTGTTAATCATGCTTGTTTAACGTCAAGGACAGTATACGTTACTTTGCCCACTGGAATTTCAATGTCAACTCTGTCCCCTGATCGTTTACCCATTAGAGCTCTGCCAATGGGCGACTCTGGTGATAACTTACCCTCTAAAGGATTAGATTCTTCCTTACCGACTATCTCAAACTCCCGATTTGAAATACCATCGTTTATCGTTACTCGTGTACCATAGTTAACTGATCCATCAAAACGTGTTTCAATAATCTTGCCATATTTAAGCCGGATAGCCAGATACCTCGAGCGACTGTCAATGCTTGAGAGTTTAGCCCGAGCAGCTTTGTAGTAGCCATTTTCAGATAAATCCCCTAACTCCCGAGCTTTCTGCAATTCCTCTACCGCCTCAGGCCGTTTCCGTGTCAAGAGTTCTTCCTGTTCTTTTTTTAAGGCTTCATAGCCGCTTTTGGTAAATTGGTACGTTGGAAGTTGTGATCGGTTCATACATGTATTCTATCGTATTTACGGTGGTAAGGCAGCCTATCTTCATAGTATATTTATTTTATACTGATATAGTGCTACATATCTAAACAACATGAATATTCCAGAAAAACCTGCTTTCCATTTTGAAGAGCCAGAATTCAAGTTACCGCAAACACCTATCGATATCACTAAAGAACCAGTCGAAATAGGCAAACTCTCTATTCAACTGGATAATCGACCATATATCCTTTCTTTAGTTGCCGGTAGTCTGTTTAAAACTAAAACAGAATCAGTCTTCTGTCCTGCAGATCACCGGTTCAATTCATCACACATTGATGTTACTAATCTTCCACCCACTAAACAAAGCGAGCAATTGTTACACGTAATTAGTCAGTTTGTTTCACTTAATGAACTAGACTTACTAACAGACCCCCCCACAACGGGTTTACCTTTTGGAACAACACAAGCCTTTCAGTTCCCATCCACTCCTGAAAGTAATATTAAATACCTCATCATTTCCAACGTTTTTTATAGAAATAAACAATCATCATCTGATTTACTAGCACTATGCTTAAGCAGAGCCATGATCGTCTGTGAAAACCTCAGTAGTACCTCCCTGGCTATCCCTTTTGATGGTCTAGCTCAGCACGAAACAGGATTAACTCCATCAGAAATCTATGGAAGTATACTTGCTGCTTTATATGGTTACGATGTTACCTTGGTAAAACAAAAGCAAGTAAATCGGAATATCAGTACCATAACAGTCGTACACCAATCTTTAGTAACAAAAAAACTTGTTGCTGATGTAAAACAAATACTCTTTGAAACCGTGACGCGTTTTAACACTCTTTCAAGAAAAAATGGAAAGGCTTTAAGACTCCCCTGAAATCATAAAAAAACCCACATTGAGTGGGATTAGTTGTTTGGCTCTTACTACAGGTTTCTAGTCTGTTCAGCCACGTTTTTTATTTAGTAACTAGAGCAGTACACCAGTCATTCGGTTGTAACGGGCAAATTNNTTGCCAGCGGCATTGTTGAGCATATGTTCCAAAAGAACAACCCGTTTATAGGTGCGCAACCGTTTACCCGGCTTAACCAGAATAATATTCTTTTTCACTTCGTGCAACCGAGCTCGTTCCCTGTTTACTTCCTGTAAAATATGTTTTGACATCTTCATCACCTCCTTTAATAAAGATAAAGTAATCGGCTGCAACTAGAAACCTTGTCTTATAAAAGAGCTAATACATCCAGTATAAAGCTACAAGCATTAAGATTCAATGAAGATTAAATATGTTAACAAGTCACTACAAGTAATAATTTTTGCTCCAGTTTTTACGCATGCATCACATCAACATGTTTTACTCCATGTTTCTTCATGATTGCGGAAACGTCACGTTCACAATCGTGTTTGGTGGACACTGAGACAAAGACTTCCCCCTTTTTAATCCGATCAGCATACATTTGAGCCCGTTCTGGGGGGAAACCAGCATCAACAAATCCACCTACTAACCCTCCAGCTAACGCACCAGCTAAACCACCACTTAGCCCTAAAGCTACTGCCAATGGTCCTGAAACCAACAAAGCGCCTATGCCAGGAACAGTAATCGTAGCCAATCCAGCGACAACCCCTGCAAGAATCCCAGTAACTCCACCAATAGTCGCCCCAGTAGTCATACCGTTGGTGACGGTTTGTTTAGCTTGCTGGGTTCTAACTATATTTGTTGTCGGATCAGCAGCAATCAAAGAGATATCATTGGTGTACCCTTTTCCTTTCAGCTCTGCCACTGCATCACACGCTGCTTTACTGCTACTAAACAAGCCGGCTACAAGATGTGCCATCGTGCCCCCTTTCCTTAAATTCAACTGAAGATACGGTAACAATAACTGTATGACTTAAGAACCAGGACNNCTCGGTAAGAAAAAATGGTGTTACAGCACTCTTACTTATCTCTAATCAAGCTCTTATATACCCAGCATAGGCTTTCTTCATGACAGAAAAACCATATCTTATTACAACTAATGCCTTACAAAACGAAGATGTTTTTAACAGTCATGGTGAGCATCTGGGCAAAATTGAAAATCTCATTGTCGATCTTGATCATAACTGTATTGCCTTTGGCGTGTTTTCTTTTGGTGGAATTTTAGGATTAGGAGAAAAACATTTTGCCATTCCTTGGAAAGCCCTGAAATTTAACAAAGATACCCAACAATACATTCTTAATATTGATAAAGAGCAACTGGAAGGAACAGAGGGTTTTACTGCTAATAACTACCCTGATATGTCTGATCCGATGTGGCGTGCTCAACTGTATGCTTACTACGGCTATCCTCCTTACTGGACAACACCGTCATTCCCTTAGTAAGGCAAAACATAATTGAGACTAAAACGAAACTTAGAACAGCCATGCCATACAGTCCATGTGATAAAAGGAGTGATGATATACCAACATAGTGATCAGGGTTTTTAATATTGACTGAAATTAACACTATTGCTATGAAAAAAGCTCCTAAATGACATCGTAAGACAGACCGATCTTTCAACCAGTAATAAATTGCGAAAAAGGGAATGGTTAACAAAGCCATATGATGTTGCCACGCCAACCCACCGCCAATGAGCAGTACAGTGACAAAAAACCCGTATTCAATAAGTTCATGTACAGGTTGTTGTTTTTGTTGCTTCGTTCCTATCAATCCTAAAACAAGCAATCCGCCTGCAATCACATAGTTAACTACCAAAGCCACATCATCGACCACACCCCCACGTGCCAGCAAGCCAGTTAAGGCTTGATTGTAGTAAGCCAGGTTGCCAACAGTGGGCAGAGTTGGTAAGACTTGCAACCAATACTGTTTACTCACCTCTATCCCAAAACCAAGCAAGGCTATGATACTAATGAGGCCAAAACTGCCAAAAAAAGCCAGCACAGTAGGCCATGCTTGCTTTCGGATGAAAAATAGTAACAAGACTACCGGCGTTACTTTAACCGCTGCCGCCACACCTAAAACCACACCAGCAGGTACTAACCGTTTTTCCTGGTATAGTAAGAATGAAATGCACAACAGAAACAGTAATATTAGGTTTACTTGCCCCATCCCCAGAGTAAACTTAACCGGAAAATTCAGCATCGCCACACCAACCATCAGACAATACTCAAGCCAAGAAAGGGGTTTTCTGACTGCTTTTGTAAGAACAAATACTGCACCAGTTAAAGCTAACACTGAAACAAGTGTCCATAAACGTTCGGCAACACTAAATGGCAGTATTCCAAAGGGCAAGAATATAAAAAGTGAACTTACCGGGTAAATAAATGGTGTCTGGGTAACAAGATAGGGATTTACTCCATTCAAAACATCCTGAACAGCTCGATAGTACACTGCAAAGTCCTGAAGATGAAAGTACAACAAAATTTTTACAACAGTTACAACTGCTAAGCCGCTTAAGATAACGCTCAACCCAGGGATTAGGTAACGAGTAAGAGGTGTTAAAGATGATGTTTTCAAAACGAAATCATTACAAAAAGCCATACAGATAACTTTTAGGCACTATAAACTCGAACTCCCTCTGAAGTATCTTCAATAACATACCCTTGCGACCTGATCGCATCACGCAAACTGTCTGCTTGCTCCCAATCCTTGTCTTTCCTAGCTTGTTCACGTTCATCAATAAAACCCACTACTGTGTCTGATAGCTCGCTATCAGCAATGATTTTGATCCCTGACTGAGACCCAACGTATTCCCATTGCTGCAAACCGGTTTGGACATTCTCTGCCAACCACAGACCTAACACCTTATCCCAATCCATCAACAAGGCGTATTTCTCTTCACTTGGTATGTTTGCTTTCACCACTTCCCAAATTAAGGCTAAAACCTGAGGCATCTGTATGTCGTTTTCAATAGTCTCATCAAATAATTGCTTAAACGCCTTGCCTTGCTGAGTGGTTACTGTGAACTGCTTATCTCCGTTTTCAGGTTTAAACTCTCTCAATTTACTTACTAACCGTCCAAAAGCCTGTTTGGCTGCTTCCAGATTATCCCAAGTAAAGTTGAGTGGCTGGCGATAGTGACCGGTGAAGTAAAAGTAGCGTAAGTGTTCCGGCTTATAACCACGGTTTTTAAGATCCTCAAGGGTATAGGCATTACCTAAGCTCTTGCCCATCCTGCCGCCATCAACTTGCAAAAAGGCTCCATGAACCCAATATCTAACAAACGGCCGGCATTCACAGGCTGCTTCCGCTTGGGCAATTTCGTTGGGATGATGGGTTGAACGCAAGTCTTCACCACCAATATGGATATCCAACTGATTGCCTAAGTACTTGGTCGACATAGCACTACACTCAATATGCCAGCCAGGAAACCCAATTCCCCAAGGACTCTTCCACTCCATCTGCCGTTTAGCTTCTTCTTTATCCTTTAATGGGTCAAAGTCCCTGCCTCCCGGATAACTAAACTTCCACAACGCAAAGTCTCGGGGATCTTTTTTTTCAGGATTCGGTTCCACCCGGGCACCTTCTTTTACCTGGTCAAGGTTAGACAGCTCACCGTACGTATAGCCAGCTGTTTCAAACGCTTTAGTATCAAAGTAAATGCCATCCGAAGTCTGGTAGGCAAATCCTCGAGTTTCAATTTTTTTGATCATGTCTATCTGCTCGGTAATATGTTCGGTCGCTTTGGCAAAGACTTTGGGTTCAACCAAATTCAATTGATTAAAGCCGCTTAAAAAGTCTTCTGTATAAAACGCAGCAATATCCCATGCTGTCTTTTTTTCAGCTCGGGCAGCTTTTTCCAACCGGTCTTCACCGGTATCAGCATCACCAATGTTATCTCCGGTAAGGTGACCCACATCAGTAATGTTGATAACATAGTCAGGTTTATACCCAAGATACTCAAGTGTCCGAATCACGAGGTCGCTTAAAACATAGGTCCGCCAGTTACCAATAGTTACAAAACTGTAAACTGTTGGTCCGCAGGTATAGATACTTACCCGTGGTGGGTTTTGAGCTTTAAACGGTTCGATTTGACGAGTCAGTGAGTTAAACAGTTTCATAATTCTCCATTTATTGTACTATCTTATCAAGACTTTCGATTTCAACAAGCCGCGAATTTGACGAACCCCTACAAACGCCAGTGACAATAGTAATATGGGTAACAAGTTTAGACCAAAAGACTACCTATGTTTTGTTACCTTTGATATTGACATTTATAAACTTGATATTTACTATTCACTACCCCATTATCTGTTGTCGTTCACCACTTCTGGCCTGGGCGCTGCCAGGCATCATTATCTCCTTTTGTTTTTTAGCCTTTTCTTCCTGTTTCTTTTGCTCTTCCTGCCATAATTCTTGTTTCTCTTCCTGAGTTCGAGCAGTCTTTAAGCCTTGTTGACCGACTTCATAAGCACTCACCTCTTCCTGTTTTTTAGCCCGGTAGTTTTGGATATCCCGTTGAATCTGCTCATACCTCATCCGCTTTACCCTAAGTTCTTGCTGACGTTTAGCTTCAATTTGCTCCGATGTTAGGGTTGATTGTCCGTACAGGTCAGAAAGGTACTGTTGCTGTGACGTATCGTTTGACTGGTGGGAATGAGCTTGTTGTTTCTGTTGTTGATCATTTGGTTTGACTTGGTGGATACCCTCAGTCCCTATTTCCCCAGGTAGTGATTCAAATGATTTCTCAAACTCTTCAAACAGTAAGTCAGGCATGGCAGAAAAACAGATTATTGATATCTAATCCTAGCAAAGACTACCTCAATTCTCAAACCTTGTTAATAGAAAATTAGAAGTAAAATGGCTGTAAATACTGAAGCAGTGTTAAATAAAAACCAAAGATAAGCTAGCTGTAAAGCCAATGGTTTATCTTCACTGTAAGAAAACGTGTTGACTAAAAAGTCTCGTTTCCGGAGCTGTTTATGGTTCATAAAAAGACAACGGGCTATACCCGTTGTTACATATATTANNTATATTATGTGTAGTGGTACTTTTGCATTATACATATCATTTACACATTTTCAATATTTGCTAAACAACAGTTTTTCGGTATAATTAAGAATTACACCCTA
This sequence comes from Patescibacteria group bacterium UBA1449, assembly GCA_002335355.1. Lineage (GTDB taxonomy): Bacteria > Patescibacteriota > Microgenomatia > UBA1400 > UBA1449 > UBA1449. The sequence goes on along the minus strand of DCTD01000054.1, from coordinate 550 downwards.
AATACCTCAACAATGTTCCACTCACTGCCATTTACCCAAAACAACTACTTTATTCTCATGAACAAACTAAACCCCCTCATCCGCTTAAATAAATACCTGGCAAATCGAGGGATAGCTTCGAGACGGAAAATTGATGAGTTAATTGCTGAGGGAAGAATTCGGATTAATGGAGAGGTAATCCGTGAACAAGGTGTTAAGATTAATCCAGACCGTGACAGTATTGAAGTAGATCATAAAAAAATCAGTATAAAGCCACAACTCACCTACGTGATTCTTAATAAGCCTAAAGGTGTCATCTCGACAACTCAAGATACCCACGAACGAACAACGATTACTGACATTGTCAAAACAAGAGACCGCCTCTATCCAGTCGGCCGGCTTGATCAGGAATCTGAGGGGTTGGTTCTGCTCACTAATGACGGAGATCTCACCTATAAATTGACTCATCCAAAATATCACATTCCAAAAACTTATCAGGTGACTTTTTTAGGTAAAGTCAAGGATAACAAGATCCAACAATTTAAAAACGGGATTGAACTTGAAGATGGTA
>DCTD01000016.1 GCA_002335355.1 Patescibacteria group bacterium UBA1449 | reverse complement strand
GAAGTTGCCCAGGCCGGTAAGGTTAAAAATTAAATTATTACTATCTAGATTAATAGAAGTTGTTTCAGTAAGAGTACCACCAAGTCTAAAGTTGTTACTAGATTCATAAAGGCCGTTACTAGCCGTGTATGAACTTCCTGTATCGTCACTACCACAAACCCAGACAGTTCCGTTAAACTTAGGAACAGAGCCGTTANNCATTAGTTATTTCACTTGACTCAATAGACGGTCCTAATGTGTTTGTAATAACCAGTGAGTTGCCCACTTGAGAAGTGCTAATACCATCACCACCTGAAAAAGTTACAGATCCACCTAAAGGAATTGTTTGTGAACCATTATCGCCAGAAAAAGCAAACGATGAGTTTGCTAAAGCAGCATTAGCAATTGAACTATCNNGCCGGTTACAGAAAGATTACCAGCGATCTGAGTATTAGCAGCAGTGATGGTAAGGTTGCTAGCAGGATTAAGAGTTAAACTGCCGGTAGTGGTTGTAATCTGATGGTCACCAATAAAACGGAGATTACCATTACTATCGACCTGGAAAACTGGATTTAAAGAAGTATCGTTAATAGTTAACGGATAATCACTGTCAATGAGAGCTGAAATTGTAGCTGCTCGGTTAACAGTTAAGATGCCGCTACCACTGGCTATATCATGGTTACCAATAGTAACGTTACCTATATCAGGATCAGCGGTAGTGCCAATACCAATACCACCATGATCCCAAAAGCGCATTACTGCATTAGAAGAAAGAGTTGAAGGGGTTATGAACCCTCCCTCGTCAGTCCAGAATGAACTACTACCTGTTTCATCACTTCCACAGACAAGTTGTCCATTTGAGTTAGTTTCCAAGGCTGAACAGTTGGTAAAACCTGAAAAAACGATTGAACCACTACCCGGACTGAAAGTAATTGTATCGTTGCCACTGCCGTTACCAAGAGTAGAATCACCATCAACGTAAAGGTGCGTATCGACTTCCATACTGCCCTCAATGTAGAGATCCTGATCAGTGCTTAAACCCCGGCTGGTGGCACCACTATTAGCTAAAGAGTTATAGACTTTTAGAGCAGCTCCACCGACTGAGAGCACATTGGTGTCTGAGAGGACAAGGTTGTCATCTATGGTCACGTAAGCGCGGGTTGTGTCATAAATCTTCCCGGTAATTTTAAAAGCTCCTGAAAGAGATAAATCATTAGACACTGAAAGTTGATTGAGAATTTCTACTTGGGTATCAATAGAAAGCTTTCCAGTATTATTTGTTGAAAACAGCACATTCGTACCGTCATGTTTAATGTCGATGTAGTCAGTTCCTCCAGAATCATAGATTCTTAGACTTTCATAATTCTTAGGTCGGAGATAAGAACCTCCGTCAGTCCAGAGGGATTGGTTAGTGGTTGCTGACTGAGAAGCAGATGTTGCTATATTATAAATTTGGCTTAAGGCGCCAAGGAGTGATGTATTGCTACCGGGTAAGGTTTTATGATTAGAATCAGACAAGACTACCTGACTACGACTATCTTCCAATGTTAAATCAGTGACACCACTTAATTTTCCAGAAATTGTGACGTTCCCATTGGCATCAACAGAAAATCTTGGAACGGGAACTAATCCAGCACTAAGCTCGAGTAAGTTTGCGCTTGTTGTATTGCTTTCCAGTTGAGCAGCAATTAGAGATCCTGTCACCAGTTGAGAATTAGTAACTACCAAGGTATTCCTGGTTGTGTTACTGCCAATAACTTCTACACTGCCACCTCCAAGAGGAGAGAGCGTAATGTTTTCATCAGAACTATAGGGGGTATTTATGGTAATAGCACTACCCTCAATTGCAAACGTTCCATTAGTGGCTTTTATCGCTGCAGTTGAAGAAGTAAATGAGAGNNCGTGTTCATTAAGAATTGGAATCTGGTTGGCACCAGTAGCAGTGGTAGCTGAAACCCCGTTTAAGAGTTTGGCGCTAGCTACTGTGTTTGCGGTGGTAATGAGCGTTCTTGGGAGTAATTCTTTACTGTCGATAACAGTTCCAACATACAGTTTTTCTTTTGAAAAAAACCATTGTGCAGATAATAAATCATCACCGGCTGTGGGATTACCAAGCTCAACTGAAAACATACCTTGACTATTAGGCACAATTGTCTTTTTGGCCGATGTCCATAAAGCTTGAGAAGCAGACTCTTCAGGATAAAGACTAAACGAAGCGTCAGTTGTTGTAGTAATTGGTTTACCATTAGCATCTTTAATTTGTCCAGAAAAGTAGATAACCCAAGGATTATTAAGGCCTGAATTGATGAGGTTTGTATTGGTTTTTGAGAATTGTCCACCTTCAATCTCACTAACTAGTTGTGAGGGCACAGGTGTTTTGGGAACAAGGTATTGCCAGGGTCGTAGAAGGGCAATAAGAGCGATAAAAAAAGTCAGACCTAAAAAACCTATCCAAGGTTTTGTTGGGAAATGAGCACAACTTTGTGATGTAACTGAATTAGTTTCCTCCGTTTGAGGTGGAAAAAGACCACTCTTTTGCAGTTGATTTGAAACAATCAAGGGTTGGGTAGTAAGTAATGGGTTGACTGGTAGGGCACCATGTTCAAAAGCCCAGTTAAAAAATGAACGCAAACTTGAAGTTTTCCGTTGGATTGAGGCAGGAGAGAAGTTTTTGTCTTTAAGGTTTTGACAGTAGGTTGTAAATATTTTTGGCGTAACGTCATTTATTTTTTCTTGATATAACCAGGCGAAAAACTCTTCAACGTCTCTTACGTAATGTTTTACGGTAACAGAAGACAACCCTTTTTTGGTCAGATGATGTATGAAAGTATCAAACAGCGAGCCTGAGGGTTGAGGAATTGAAGCAGAAGAAAGGGCAGGTTTTTCCATAACTTAAACAAGGTAGAAGAGGATCCAAACTAAGGTAAACACTGAAAGTGAAGCAACAACTTCTTGAATGCGAGTTGGTGTGATCGAGGAAATGGCTTCATTCCATTCAGAGGATAGTGAGCTAATCCATGGTTGATTGCGCTGTGTGTGGGAGTGAACAGTGGCTACTTTTTTCATGTATTCCGCGGAATAACCGCATGCGAGCTGTCTCTAATAATACGATTATTATCTCCTGATTATCTCCGTAAATTACTTCAATTACTACTATAATAAATTTTTTAAAATTGTGTCAAGAGGGAAAACAGAGAGAATTCTGGTGCTTAAATGATAAGAGGTAATAGTGTTAAATAAATACAAAGTATAAAAGTAGATAGTAATAAACATCATAGTGGAACAACATTACTTGGAAAAGAAAAATTTATAAATGATACAAAAAAGTATAGAAAAAAATAAAAATAGATATAAAGAAGCGTTAAGAAGCAGTGCGTTTATCTAAGTATATGGTCATAAAAAAATCGAGTACAAATATGTGGTGTGACTTGCACCAAAGAGCTTGATTATGTACTCTAAACATATGGACTCATTTTCTGCCCAATCATATTCTCAAAATGTAGCTAAACCTCTCGAAGAACATAGTAGTGCAGTTGATGAAATGCAACCAGTCACGTACAACTTTTCGGTAGGGGGACAGCAAATACGACAAACAAGATCACCAAATCATACTTCAGGATTTCTAAAACTTCTTATACTGCTTAGTATTCCACTGTTGTTTACTGCTGCGATTGGATTGTTTATTACCAACCAAAATCAAGAACAGATGGTGCTTGAACAGAATAATGTCGTTATGGTTATTCCCATGAAGATGGTTAACTGGCAGGACTTAGGAAATGTGTTTGAACCTGTTGTTAGTTTGCCCATTAAAACGAAGAGCGGATATGATTCGATGGAGTTTTTGCTAGATTCAGGAGCGGTTATATCCTCCTTACCAAGAGATTGGGCTGAGAAGATGGGGAAAGACTTAGCCTTTATGAAACGATCAACGTTTAAAGGCTTTGGTGGGAAGACAAGCTTTGCTTATCAGGGAGAAATGACGGTGCTCATTAACGAGGAAGATAAAGTTATACCGGTAGTGTTTACTGAGGCGGTTGGAACCAAATCATTGCTAGGGAGAAAGGGTTTTTTTGAGCAGTATAGTATTGTCTTTAATCATCAAACTGAACGCATAGAAATCCGTCAATAAAATAATTATTGAAATTATAAAGAAAACTAATCATACTTATCATATTATTGGTTAAAAAAACGATAATATTGACTAAAAAACTCATGAATAATAATTTTCTAAAAACTATTGACCAGCTTTCTTTTAAGAAAGTAATTTCAATTTCCTTGTTTATTGCTATTCTCTTAGGAGTGCCAGTGGGGACTTATTTAGTTGGACAGCAAACTAGAATTAGATCGCATGCGGCCTACCAAAAGCCAAAACCAGTTAACAGTACAGACATAAAAGCTACACCAGGTCCATTACCGACTCAAGCACCGGCCATTGGTAGAGTTTTTCCTTGGGTAGGCAAAGTAGGAGATATCGCTTGGCTTCAAGGTAAAAACTTTGGTACAAACCCTGTAGATAAGAGACTGACAATTGGGGGAGTAACTGTGAGCGAAAATGATATTGCCTCTTGGGAGGATACTCAAATTCAGGCAATTATTCCCCAAGGAGCGCTTCAAGGAGGTAGTGCAGATATTCGAGTAGGTAGCTATCCAAACAGCCAAAGTTTACCAATGGTTATTTACGATACTACTGCCAAAGTCAAACTTCATATTCGTAACAACGTGCTCACCGCAGAAAATGCAGGGGTAGTGGTTAAAGCCCTCATTTGGACGGGAGATGATCAAGTCCTAACCCAAAATCACAATGTGGACATTAATCCATTACCAACAGGGGAAACAATGATCTTTGATACTCAAGGTTTACCACTGTTGTCGGTGTTGCTTTTAGATGGAAAAGGAAATATTGTTCCCTATTACGTTGATCCGATCGAGTTTAATTTTTAATTTTGACAAGTTACTCTAAGTTGTGTAAGATAGTCCTATGAAAAAAAAGACTACTGTTACTAGCTTTCTTCTTATCCTCGCTCAATAGGTGGCGGGTAGAAAGCTAGTACAGTTAAACTCCCGCTTGGGAGTTTTTTTTGTTATGATTTAAAAACATAAACTAAATCATTTAATTCGTCTCTAGTTTGATGACGTTTATGAATGATTTTTTATGCCTTTGGAAATGGAAAAATACGATCATCAAACGATTGAAAAAAAATGGCAAGAACTTTGGGAAAAAGTTGGTTTGAATAAAACTGACTTATTAAATGCTCCTAAGCCATACTATAACCTAATGATGTATCCTTACCCTAGTGCTGAGGGTTTGCATGTGGGTAATGTCTATGCCTTTACTGGTTCTGACGTTCATGGGCGGTTTATGCGGATGCAGGGTTTCGATGTCTTTGAGCCAATCGGGTTTGATTCAGGCGGAATCCATAGCGAGAACTTTGCAATTAAGATGGGAGTTCATCCAAAAAAACTGATTGCCAGTAACATAGCTCACTTCACTGAGCAACTAAAAATGATTGGCAATATGTTTGACTGGGATCATACCGTTGATGCCATGGAACCTGGCTACTACCGCTGGACTCAATGGCTCTTTATCCAGCTTTTCAAAGCTGGACTGGCTTACAAGAAAGCGGCTCCGGTTACCTGGTGCCCCTCATGTAAAACCACAGTTTCAGATGAACAAACTGAAAAACAAGAAGATGTAACAGTTTGTGAACGTTGTAAGACTCCGATTGAACGCCGTAACATGAACCAGTGGTTTTTCAAGATAACCAACTATGCCCAGCGTTTGCTTGATAACACTTATACCTTAAACTGGCCAGATAAAGTACTACATACCCAGCGGAATTGGATTGGGAGATCAATGGGGGCAGAAATTGCTTTTCCTGTCCAAGATCGGGAAGAAAAGATAACAGTATTTACCACACGCCCAGATACGTTATATGGTGTAACGTTCTTTGTTTTAGCACCGGAACACCCACTTCTGCTAAAAATAACTCCTAATAATTATCAGGATAGTGTTGTGAGATATCAGAAGAAAGCGTTAAGTAAAAGTGAACAACAGCGTAAACTGGCTGATAAAGATAAAACCGGTGTATTTACCGGAGCGTATGTGATTAACCCTGTTACCGGTGAGTCTGTACCGATATGGGTCGCTGACTATGTTTTAATGGAATATGGGGAAGGGGCGGTGATGGGAGTTCCAGCTCATGATGAACGTGACTTTGAGTTTGCTAAAAAATATGATTTGGCCATAAAACCGGTGATATCATCTCCTGATGATAGTGCTTGCTATCATGGAGAGGGAAAGATTATTAACTCTGGTGAATGGAATGGGTGGCAGTATCCTCAGGATATTGAAAGAGTTATAGCCTGGATTGAAGAAAAAGAAATTGGGAAAGCAAAAACGACCTATAAACTTCGGGACTGGAATATTTCCAGGCAGCGTTACTGGGGACCACCGATTCCAATGATTTTCTGCCCTGAATGTGCTGCTCAAGGTAAAAGCTGGTTTGATACGCAGGCTGCTGCTTTGCAACCGAGATTGGCTGAACATACCTGGGATACAGCAGGATGGTATCCCGTTGCCGAAGACCAACTCCCGGTGCTGTTACCTGATATTGAAGATTACTTACCCGATGGGTCAGGCAAGTCGCCGTTGGCACGTGTTCCAGAGTTTGTTGTTACTACATGCCCTGTATGTGGCGGTAAAGCTGAACGTGAGACTGATGTATCAGATACCTTTTTGGATAGTTCCTGGTACTTCCTACGTTATCCTAGTACTGCTGGTGGAGTTATCCGTCCAGAGGTGAGTGAACAGTATGCCTTTGATCCTGAACTCACGAAAAAATGGCTACCGGTTTCTCAATATTCTGGTGGAGCAGAACACTCTGTGCTGCACTTAATGTACTCACGGTTTATTACTTTGGTGCTTCATGACTTGAGTTTACTTCAATTTGAGGAACCATTTCCAAATTTCTATGCTCACGGACTAATTATTAAAGATGGTGGCAAGATGAGTAAAAGTAAAGGGAATGTTGTGA
>DCTD01000051.1:1468-2864 GCA_002335355.1 Patescibacteria group bacterium UBA1449 | reverse complement strand
TCGTTCAGCTCGTGAGCTTAATAGGTTGATAAGCCGGTATTTTACCGAGGAGCAGGTTTTCCGTATTGACCATTTCTTAGGCAAAGAAACAGTCCAGAATATCTTGGCTTTCCGCTTTGCCAATGGCTTGTTTGAACCGATCTGGAACCGGAAGTTTATAGATAACATTCAGATTACCTCAGCTGAAAAAACGGGAGTTGAGGGTAGGGAGATTTTTTATGATGTAACAGGTGCATTACGTGACGTTGTCCAAAACCATATTTTGGAACTGTTAGCAGTAACAACAATGGAAATGCCTACTTCCTTAGATGCCCAGGCAATTAGAGCACAACGACTTACGGTTATTAAAAAACTCAAACGCATAACCAAAGAAACGATCTCAAGAAACCTTGTCCTTGGGCAGTACGGTATCGGTAGTATTGATAACAACCCAACACGGGCTTATATCCAGGAAGAACACATTCCTGATGATTCAGGTACCGAAACGTTTGTGGCTTTAATAGCTGAGATTACCACCCCCCGTTGGCTCGGTGTGCCAATTTATATCAGAACAGGTAAACGGTTGGCTGAAAATGTCACCGAAATCTCTGTTCAGTTTAAAGATCCGGCAAAAACGTTACCTGAATTTTCCGGCAACATGTCACCGAATATCCTAACCATTAGGATCCAACCTAATGAGGGAATCATTGTTAAACTCGATGCTAAAAAGCCAGGATTTCGGTATGAGCTCCAACCAGTAACCATGCAGTTTTGCTATAAACCATCATTTACAAACACACCCATTATTGATGCCTACCAGCGTCTTATTGCCAGTGCGGTATCAGGTGATCATAGTTTGTTTCCAAACGCTGCCGGTGTTGAGGCTGCCTGGAAATATCTTGAACCCTTACTCAAAGCCAAAAATAAACTTGTGCCGATTCAATATCGTGGCGGCAGTTGGGGGCCACAAGAGGCTGACGATTTATTAACCAAAGACAACCGATCGTGGATTGAACCCAGTCCCGTTGTTTGTGCACTGTCTGGGTAAATGTTATAGTGTTTACGTTATTGTAATAAAAACGATAATAGTCTTTAAAAATTACCTATGAATATTACCTTAGATACCTCCTTGTTACTGCAAGAAAATATTGGCGAGAATGGGTTTTCGCCAACTCATCTGTTAACCGATATCAACAACCCTGCTTTCGAAAAGGTAACTGTCAATGTCTTAACGGATAAGTACGACTTTCTTTCCCTCTTACAGAATGAACAACTACTGCAAACGTGTAAAGATGTCTTTGCCAAGATTTCCTGGGCAAAACAGCTTGTTGTTATTGGCATCGGTGGTTCTGATTTAGGCGGCAAAATGCTTCAGCAGGCCCTGCAAGCTGAAAACCCGCCCATGCAGGTCTTTTTT
>DCTD01000051.1:0-1453 GCA_002335355.1 Patescibacteria group bacterium UBA1449 | reverse complement strand
TAGCACTACTGAAACTGCAGTCGCCTATGCTGTACTAAAAGAAGTCATGCAAAGTAATTTTGGCGAACACTGGCATGAGCATTTCATTTTTACCACCGACGAACAAGAGGGAATCTTACGGGCTGAAGCCAATACATATGGAGTTATAACCCTCCCAATCCCGAAAGAAGTCGGTGGCCGGTTTTCCGTACTGACTGCAGTACGTTTGTTTCCAGCCTTAGCTATGGGAATAGATATCGATAAACTGACCATAGGGGCTCAGGAATTTATGGAAAAACTCAGCAAAAGCGGTCCGGAAGATAACATGGCCTGGCAAATTGCCCGGACTCAGTATATGTATCAACAGGAGCGGGGAATAAATACAGTTGTCCTTATGCCTTATGTCATGAAACTGGAAGTCTTTGCTACCTGGTTTCGCCAACTCTGGGCTGAGTCTTTAGGCAAGAACGGCAAAGGAATTCTGCCGATTAAAGCCGTAGGCCCAGCCGACCAACACTCACAAGTCCAGTTCTATAACCAAGGCAAATGGCTCAGTACCTTTGTCTTTATTGCTGCCCGATCGTATCATCATAACTCTACGTTAAAAATTCATGATATTGAGGAACTTGCGTATCTCAATGAAGTAGAACTGGAAAGAATCATTAAAGTTGAGTGTGATGCCACCCGGTATAGCTTAGCCAATAACGGCAGACCATCCATCACCATTGAGATTAATGACTTGGATGAAAGCCATTTGGGTGCTCTGATTGTCCTGTTTGAAGTTGCTGTCGTTTACCTAGCAGAGCTGTTGGAAGTCAATGCCTTTGATCAACCCGGAGTTGAAGCCGGCAAACAGTACATGTATGGTTTGCTTGGTAAACAGGGATTTGAAGACAAGGCTCAGGAGATTGAAAGCAAAAAAAAACAAGCTACCGGACGGACCATTGAGTATCAATTGTAATAAACGTATGAAACAAAAAATCGGTTTTGTTGGACTCGGTCACATGGGAACCGCTCTGGTTCAAAATGCCCTTGACCATGGGTTTGCAGTAGCCGGATACAACCGCACCCGGGAAAAAACCGATGCCATCAAACATCCCCAGTTTACGCCAACAATTTCCCTTAAAGATTTAGTGGCCACCCTTAAACCGCCCCGGATTATCTGGCTAATGATCGCTGTTGGTGCCCCGGTTGAAGACATCATTTTTGAAAAAGAGGGTTTAGTAAAGTATCTGGAAAAAGGAGACTGCCTTATNNTTGACGGAGCTAACTCGTTTTACAAAGACTCTCAGCGTCGGGCTGAGGCATTGATGAAAAAGGGGATTACGTTTTTTGACTGCGGCACCAGTGGAGGAGTTGAGGGTGCCCGGAACGGCGCGAGTTTGATGATTGGTGGAGACCCCAAGCGTTTTAAACTCATTGAACCGTTGTGTAAAGCCTTAGCCAGAGACAATGGGTATGCGTATTTTGGTCC
>DCTD01000101.1 GCA_002335355.1 Patescibacteria group bacterium UBA1449 | reverse complement strand
CCAGTGATTACCGCTACTCAAATGCTGCAATCCATGGTTGAAAATCCCCGGCCAACTCGCGCTGAAGCTGTTGATGTGGCCAATGCTGTATTTGACGGTAGCGATGCGGTCATGCTTTCTGCAGAAAGTGCCTCAGGGAATTATCCAATTCGGGCTGTGCAACATATGGCGCGGATTGCCCGGTTTGCAGAAACGAAGCGGCCAGTGGTTGAGACCGATACGAAACCTAGTAACACAACGGAACTAATTATTCATGCTGCAGTTGACATGTTAAAAAGTAAAGCAGGCGCAAAGATTGATAAAGCCATAGTCTTTACTGAGACAGGATATACTGCCCGGACGTTAGCTAGTTACCGGCCTCATATCCCGATTGTCGCAGTTAGTCACCACAGAAAGACAGTGGAGAAACTATCTTTGTCATACGGTGTCAGGCCCTATTGTGTTGAGTTGCCTACTGGTGTTTTTGCCTTACCTAATAGTGTCTTTGATACGTTGATTAAAAAAGAAGCGATTAAAGAGGGAGAGACAGTCTTAATTATCCACGGCCGTAACTGGCAGGAGCCTGGTTTAACCAATGCCATTGCGGTATTATCGATCCGGTAAAAAGATATTTAAAAGGGCTCCTTTAACGGAGCCCTTTTTTGTATTGTTNNTGCGGTCGGAGTAAAACGTCGTTTTTCACACTTGGTTGCATTAACGGGACTGGTTCGGGTAAGGGCTCAACCGGAATGGAGTTCGGTTGGACGGTACTGGTAAACTCCACTGTTTTAACTGAGCTCCAGGTTGACTCATCAAGAACCGTAATTCCCTCTTCACCGATTATGTAAAGATAATCATTGATGTACAGTGCCCGTTTGACTGAGACATCACTGACTGCTTTTTCCAGTTTGAGTTTGTTGTCACCATAACCAAAAACATACCCACCCTTACCTCCTGGGAGGAAGAAAACACTATGCTTTTCATCCTGTAAAAAAGCGTGATGGTTGTTCGCTACCTCTGACCAGTATTCATCAAGCAGGTATTTGTCAACTTCTGTGGGGTTTGCTGGGTTGCTGACATCGAACACTGAGAGTTTTACTTTCCCCTCATCCATACCAATACCTAAAATAGTATTTGCCGTTAACGGATGAAGATATGATGAGTATCCAGGGATTTTAAGCTCTCCTACTTTTTGAGGTTGTTTTGCATTGGATAGGTCTAGTACATAGAAAGGATCTGTTTGTTTAAAGGTAACGACGTAGCCTTTGTCTTCAATAAACCGGGCAGAATAGATCCGTTCATCCAAACCAAGATCTTGGATTGCACCCTGTTGTTCCAGTTTACTGTTTAAAACATAGACATCGTTAACACTATCTCTGTCACCTCTATTCATACCCATAAATGAAGCTTGAACGGTTGTGGCAATTCTGAGGTTATCTTTGTATTCATCCAATGAGAATTGGTTTAAAGGGTGGCCAGGGACAGTTCCGTTGGCAACAACTTTGAAATCCGAGAGCGAAATCTTGGCAATACCGGTTTGTTCCATTTCCCGCATGTGTTGTTTTGCATAGTTATCCATGCGGTTTGCAAGTTCGTTTTCAAGCTGCATCCGGTCATCTTTGCTCAAGGTTCGCCGGTACTGATCAAGGATTGTCTGCAACTCGATTTGTTTGGCAGCTGGACTGATATCATACCTAATTAAGTTTTCCAGTTTTGTTTGATACTCAACTGGTAGCAAATCAGGGGCAGAATCTTTAAAAAACCGGTACATAAACTCTGTTTGGTCACTGTAGTAGGTGTAGGTTACATAAAGAGCTTGAGGTGACATATACACAACAGTTTGGTTAGCCGAGCTGACAAAGGCGGTACTTTTCTCAATTGATCCTGTTTGTGGATTGATCATAAGTGCTGTTAATGTGCTATCAACTTGCGTTGGGTGCGTTGGGTGATAGATGTCTGTACAGGCTATGGTTATGGCTTTATCAGCTATTGACACCGGATGGAACGGACAGGGATCAGTGTCAGTGATGTACGTTCTTGTAACTAAGTAAATTTGATTGTTGTATAACCGAGCAGAAACTACTGAAGTACTATCTTCAAGTTTGATTTCCCATTGTGCAGATGGAGAGGCAGAGTCAGTAACATCATATCCATAAAGCCGGTTATCATTGCCCACAATGACTAAGGTGTTTTTATCTAGTAACAGCGTTCCAGCTCTATCGATAGCCGTTTTTTGGGTTACCTCTTCCACTGGGAATGCAGAAATTACTTTTGTCTCACCATATCGATTAGGAATAGGTGGCATAATTTTTTCCGGAATGCCAATTACTGGTTCTATAGCTTGATCATTACGAACAGGCCTAGTATCAACCATCTTACGAGAAGAATAGAGTCTGGTCAGCTCAGACGAAAAGAAAATATGTTTTCCGTCAGTTTTTATGATATCCGGTTCATCAATTCCGGCAACTTGAATATTAGTTGAGGACACTCTGTCTGGAACTCTGGATTCATCGAAACTNNTTATCACTTATAGAAAATGATGACACACTTAAAGATTGACCAGAAGCAATAAATTCCAAAAACTCTTCCCTTGAGGCAAAACGTTCCAGTGATGGTTTAGCAATAGTAACGTTTGGAGTTATTGGCTCATGGTAACTAAGGAGGTTTTTAAGTAACTGGGGTTTATTTACGATTACTGCAATCAAAACTGAAAAAACTGCTACCAAAATAAAAAGAAGGATCGCT
>DCTD01000086.1:27213-31516 GCA_002335355.1 Patescibacteria group bacterium UBA1449 | reverse complement strand
AATTGCCTGATGAACGCTTACTTTTTACTTGCTTCTTTTACCCGCTTGGCGATAAAGGCATGAACTTTCTCATCTAAAATACTCGGCAAAATAGTGTCTGCACTAAGATCTTTCTTGTGATACTCGACTACGGCTTGGGCTGCAGCCAGTTTCATAGCATCAGTAATCTTATACCGAGCATCCATTGCTCCTCTGAAAATCCCCGGGAATACCAGCGCATTGTTTATCTGGTTGGGAAAGTCACTTCTGCCTGTACCGACTATTCCGGCTCCGGCTTTTAGAGCTTTATCAGGCATGATTTCTGGAGTCGGGTTAGCCATGGCAAAAATAATGGGCTCTGGGTTCATCAATTTTATATCTTTTTCTGTCAACTCACCTCTAGAAACACCAATAAACACATCTGCATCCTTTAACGCATCCTGCAGCGAACCAGAGAGGTTATCAGGATTAGTCAGCTTTAAAAGCGTTTTCTTCTCGGCGTGTAAGTCAGTTCTCTTCTTACTAATGATTCCTTTTGAATCAACAATAACGATGTTTTTAAAACCGTAGGTAGTGAGGAGCATTGTAATTCCCATTCCGGCAGCTCCGGCTCCCAACACAACGATTTTAGTACTTTTCCCGTCTTTGGGTAACACCTGTAATGCATTGAGCAAAGCAGCTAGTACTACAACCCCGGTACCATGCTGGTCATCATGCATAACCGGGATATCCAATGTTTTTACTAATTCTTTTTCAATTGTAAAACAACGGGGGGCATTAATATCTTCAAGATTGATAGCGGCAAAGGAGTCAGCTATGTTTTTGACGGTCTCAATAAACTCTTTTTCATCTTGAGTCTTTATGACAACAGGAATGGCATCGATGTTACCAAAGCGTTTGAACAACATGGCTTTCCCCTCCATAACCGGGTAGCTTGCTTTACTGCCGATATTCCCAAGCCCTAAAACAGCTGAACCATCTGAAATAACCGCCAAGGCATTCTGTCTGAATGTATGGGTAAACATAGCATCTTCATTTTTTTGAATGAGCTGACAGACCTTGGCAATACCAGGCGTATAGGCAAGGGAAAGATCTGTCCGTGTCTTCATGGGGCTTAAAAGATTGATTTCCATTTTAGGTTTGGCAGAGTAGTTAAGGGCTTGTTGGTCAAAAGAGATAGTGTTTTTCATATGAGAAAAATATAGCATGTATTAGGGTTTAAACAAGTAATGAAAACTGTGAAAGTTTAAGAAATAGTAAACTCACAGTAGAGAGGATAATGGTCACTTAGAACATTCGAAATAATGTGGAATGTTTCCCGTTTTAAACCTCTGTATAAAACGTGATCATATTTTCTCTCTCTTGGGGTAGTAGGAGTGCTTATTTCAGTTTCCTCGATATGATGAACAAATAGGCCAGGAAAATAAGGCTTAAGCAAGGAGTCGTTAATATTGAAATCACCTTGGAGTAAGAAGTGTTCTTTTGTAGGGGTAACGTTTTTTACTACTTCGTCTCTAATGGTTTGGGTGATTTCTGATAGCGGATCAATACCGAATTTTCTAAAAGGAAATAAGTGGAGTGTTACAACTTCAATATCAATGCCCTCTACTCTACAACAACAGTGGGAAATTCCTTTATCTAAAGACACCATGTAAGTATTATCTTCGTTTATCGTTTCAAAGTGAGGGTTAGTAAGCAGGGTGAATGTATGGTTACTGATGGGAAAACGGGAGAGTATCCCCTGCCCTAGTTTAGAATCCGCATCTAGATGAGAATCACTATAGATATCATTGAAAAAAAACTCAAAGTCAATCCAGTCTGCCAAGGTTTTTACTTGATCAATCTGATCATTTGAGTGAGTTTCCTGGAGCGAAACAATATCCGGCTCAAACTGGCTAATTATCTCGGCAAAGTAACCGATGTTGTAATGGGTATAAGAAGTGGGATCAGTTGGGTCTGCTTTCTGCCGACGGATTTGGGCTCCACCAATATTCCATTGCAGTGTTTTCAGTCTCATGCTCAATAAGTTCCACTATGCTGATCTTGAGTAACTAGAATGTTTTATAGTAGATAATGTTAGCTCCACTCATGAGTGATGAAACCCATTCGCTGACAGCACTATTCTTCTTTTGTTCAAGCATTTGGTCTCTTAGATCGGATTTCATTTCTTCCCGGTTAATGTTTTGCGGAATGCTATCTTGATTCTCTTCCAGGTACTGATCAACCTCTTCATCGGTAACCGTGATATCTTTGGCTGCCATTGTTTCGGCTAGTTTCTGAAGTCGGATATCATTGGTTAAGTCTTCCCGCGTTAGGTTTTGTTCGGCTAAGAGTTCATCAAGATTACGTCCTTGCTGGGTGAGTGTTTCTTCAATGCTAGCAATCTCCTGGTTAACCTCTTCATCACTAACTGTCACGTTTTGTTTTGTAGCTTCCTGGTAGATAAGGGTTTGAGTAATTAACTTATTTAAGGTTTGTTGGCCACCCTGCTTTTCCAACTCCTGAATTAGATCCAACCTACTAATTTGTTCACCGTTGACTGAGGCCACAATGACCATTGGGCGTAGGTAAAAAGCAGCGATAGCAATCAGTAAGACTACAAGCGGGATTAGTAAGAAGATTGGGTTAAGTTTTGGTATAACGAAACCTGGTTTTTTAGTTGTCTCTGCTAAAGTTACTTCTTCCTGAACTTCAGGAGCAACTGTTTTTGTTTGTGTTTTTGACTTGGTTTTGGAAATTTCTTTACTAACCTTGTCTGTTTTGGGGGTTGTTTTTGTTTTCATCGGACCATTGTATCAAACAATGGTAATAAATGTTAACGGTAATTATTGTTTTTTATCAATATCGTTGGCAACATTGCAGTAATCTCACTAACAGCTTGGGTTATTGGAAAGGATTTTGGAATGTGCAGGAACGAATATTGAGCATGAACTGTGTTTTGGTTAATTGCAGTCACTAAGTAATAAGAGATAAGATTACAGAAAGAATTGCCTAAGGCGTGTGCATACTTTGTATGCTGGCTTGGCTTGAGAAATGAAGATAACGGCTTTGTTATGAGTGAGTTGCCAAGTACCGTACTTCTAAATTTGTTAGTACAAATTGTTTCAATCCGTAGTTTGTCTTGATCTCTACCTGTGTATTGGCCTAAACCTAAAATATACTGTGGCTGTGTGATGATTAACTGGTCAATATATTCTTGAATTGCCTGTGAAGAATTTGAGATGATTTTTTTTGTCGGTAGGTTTAGGTGGCGTAAAACGTTCTCAGCAATTGTACCTTGGAAAGCAAAACTAACTATGGTTAGCATACTACGCTTTATAAAAGAATCGAAGCCAGAGTCGTTTAAAGAATGGAAGTGTTAACGTTGAAAGTAAAAAACCAAAGGCAGGAACTATGGCATTAAGCCATGGGTTTACAATGCCAATCACGTTAAGGTAAATCCCGATAGCAAGATAGGTAAACAAAACTAACAGTCCTCTTCGAACATGACTCGTTTCCCAAGCTTTATCAATTTCAACTTTTTTGTTCCGTGCTTCAATAAACTGTACTCGTTTTTCTAAAGCAATAATCTTATCCATAGTACTACTATACTGAGCACTACTACTCAACCACAAGTAGCTGTTTGCAATCGGGGCATTTTATCAGTTTTTATGCAGGATTAGTGACTTTGAAGTAGCGTTTTGGTTCTGATGGTGATACTGATTTTCTTTTTTCAGCTTTTTGGGCTTCAAATATGAAAGCTGCAAGTACGGTGGTTATCGGTACTGCTAAGATAAGACCTATACTGCTGACTAATGTTCGGATTATCTCATCTGCTATGATCTCATTGTTGATAACCTCGGAAAATGGCATTGGGTTGTTTATAAATAGCAGAAGTAGCGGTAAAGAAGCCCCCGTGTAAACTAAAACTAAAGTATTAACCATCGAGGCAATATGATCCTGACCAACACTCATAGCTCGGTTGTAAAGCTCTCCAAAGCTGAGTTGCTTTTTTGCTTCTTTTAGCTGTTGGACAATGGCGGCTTGGGCGACGGTGATATCATCTAAAACTCCTAAAGAGCCAATAATGATTCCCGCAAGCAGTAAGCCTTTGATATCAACTGTTCCCTGTGTAACCGTACTTAAAAAAGCTGCTTCTTCAGAGGCAAAACCAGTGAGTCTGGCAGCATTAATGAAAAACTGCGCCAGTAAACCAGTTATAATGAGTGCAATGGTTGTGCCTGCAATAGCGATCGAGGTCTTTTTGTTTAGTCCATGAGAGAGATAGAATGTTACCGGAATAATGAATAAGGATCCGGAAATGGCAATAAAAATTGGGTTATTT
>DCTD01000086.1:7614-27198 GCA_002335355.1 Patescibacteria group bacterium UBA1449 | reverse complement strand
CACGGCAAACGATATTGCCATACCAATAAACGAAGTAATGCCCCGCCACCGTGTAATAGTAATGGCAATTACGGCAAAGAGTATCAGTAAGGCAGCTAATGTATCTCTTCTGATGTAATCGGTAATATAAAATAAGTCATTTCCCTCGTAATCTTTAGTCGATAAAACCATAACTTTTTCACCAACTTGATATTTTTGGATGTTTGGTGATGGGAGCTTACCGTTCTCAACAGTGATTGTTTGGTCTTTAAGAGAGCCTTTTGTAACTTTAAGTTCGATTTTTTGATATAACTGCTGACTGCCCATGAACTCAATTTCTTTCTCTTCAACAACATCGGTGACTGTGGCTTCTAAGTTTTCTTGGGGTGGTACTTGGGGAGTTTGAGTACCTTGGGCATTGGTTGAAGTAATACTACTTACGCTTAAAAAGCAGAACAGTATGAGTGCTAACACTTTATTCATGAAGAGCTGTCATCCTGAATCGAGTTCAGGATGACGTAGAAAAAAAGTCTAACAGTATAGGACCGATCTAATTCCAGTGAAAAATCCTAAGCTACTGCAGCTTGGGCACTTTCCTGACCAACCTCTTGGGTACTCTCTTCTTCATCTGCTCCTAAACACGCCATAGCTGCAATCCCATCGCCTTCACGGTTAAAACGCATCAAAATGATCCCTTGGGTATTGCGTCCTAGTTGTTTAATGTTTTTTAAGGGCAACTTGATCATTTGTGCTTTCTTGGTAGTAATCATGATCTGCTCTACTTCTGGGGTAACCAGTTCGGCAGCCACAATATTCCCAGTCCGTGGAGTTAGCTTGGCAATCTTGACTCCTCCCCCGCTCCGTTTGTGAAGTGGGAATAAGTGAACAGGAGTTCGTTTGCCGATACCATTTTCAGTGACTACCATCAGATCTCTAAAATAACGTTTGCGGCCATCATCAGGACGGTTTTCTTTTGAGGGGAATGTCTCCATGGTTACGACAAAGTCATCAGGTTTAATAGCGATACCTTTTACTCCTTTGGTAGCTCTACCCATCGGCCGGACATCCTGTTCGGAAAACCGGATAGCTTTACCATGATGGGTAACTATAAAGACTTCGTCATCACCAGTTGAGGTTTGAACAGAGATAAGTTGGTCTCCTGGGTCAAGTTTAATACTGGTTAAACCGGTAGCTTTAATTTTTATGTACTTATCTAAGGTTGTTTTCTTAATTAAGCCTTTCTTGGTGGCCATGATTAAGTATCCTGGGTGTTTGGAAAGGTCCGGAATAGCGATGATGGAACGAACACTTTCGTTAGAATCAATGTTAATCAAGTTCACAACTGCTTGTCCTTTGGCTTGGCGAGAACCCTCGACAATATCAAAGGCTCTCACTCTATAGACTTTACCCTTGCTGGTAAAGAATAGGATATCATCGTGGTTATTGGCGCCAATGAGGTAGGCAATCTCGTCTTCAGCTTTGGTTGTCATACTAACCACCCCTTTACCGCCTCTGTTTTGTGCCCGATACGTCATGTTTGGCACCCGTTTTACATACCCGGATTTAGTCATGGTAATCAAAACCGGTGTATTAGGCACCAAGTCTTCTTCATTAATCTCAACTAGACTGCCATGGATCTTGGTCCGGCGCTTGTCGGCATATTTCTCTTTAATTTGATCTAATTCACCAGTGATAACATCAAGAATCTTTTTCGGTTGGAGTAAAAGACTGGTTAAATCATCAATCAGTTTCATGAGCTGTTTATATTCGTCTTCGATCTTCTGGCGTTCCAGTGCAGATAGCCGTCGCAGCTGCATATCCAAGATGGCTTCGGCTTGGATTTGTGATAATCCGAATTTAGTCATCAAACTGGTTCGAGCTTCATCGGTATCTTTCGATTGCCGAATTGTCTTAATGACTTCATCCAAATTATCCAAAGCAATCTTTAATCCCTCTAAAATATGGGCTCTGAGTTTAGCAGCTTTGAGTTCATACTGGCTTCGTCTGACAACCACTAACTGCCGGTGTTTAGTGTACTCGGTTAGAAGNNCGGTTAGAAGCATTTTGAGGTTACATAGCTGAGGTGTTCCATCAACTAAAACCACCATGTTGGCTGGGAAACTGGTTCGCAGTTCAGTGTGCTTAAGTAAATTATTGAGTATGGCTTTTGGACGGGTACCTTTCTTGAGTTCAATAACGACATGCATGCCTTTGCGGTCAGATTCGTCGCGGATATCAGAAATGCCAACAATTTTTTTATCCCGTACCAATTGAGCAATGTTTATTATTAACTTGGCTTTGTTGACTTGGTAGGGAATTTCGGAAATGATAATTACCGGTCTCCCTTTGATTTCGTCGATACTGGTAGTAGCTTGGGTAATGATTCTGCCTCTACCTGTTAGATAAACTTCTTTGATGTCTTTGGGGTTGTAAATATTGGCTCCGGTTGGGAAGTCTGGGCCTTTGATATGCTTCATCAGCTCTTCGATCGTGATATCAGAGTGAAAGCCTCCAGTTAAGGTATTGGGATCAACGGTTTCAATATCTTTGGCTTCTGCTTTTGTGTCTTCGGTCTGAGCACTAGTTATCAAGGCTTTTATAGCATCAATGACTTCTCCTAAGTTGTGAGGTGGGATCTTGGTGGCCATGCCAACAGCAATGCCCTCAGACCCCATAAGTAAAAGATTGGGAAGTTTTGCCGGTAAGACATCCGTTTCTTGTTGAGAACCATCGAAGTTATCAACAAAATCTACGGTTTCTTTATCTAGATCATCAAGTAGTTCGTCGGCAATCTTGGCTAGCCGGGCTTCGGTATACCGCATTGCAGCGGCGCTATCACCATCAACTGATCCAAAATTACCTTGTCCATCAACTAAAGGATACCGCATTGAAAAGTCTTGGGCTAACCGTACCAATGTTTGATAAACTGCTTGATCACCATGAGGGTGATATTNNTATTTACCTAAAACCTCTCCGACAATACGTGCAGACTTTTTATATGCAGCTTTCGAGCTTAAACCCATGTCTTTCATGGCGAACAAGATTCTCCGATGAACGGGTTTTAAACCATCCCGCACATCCGGTAATGCCCGAGAGACGATAACACTCATAGCATAGTCCAGATATGACTTCTCCATTTCATCAATAATTGAGGTGGGGATGATTGTCCCGAAATTGGTTTGTTGGGGTTTTACTTCAAGTTTTTTCTCTCCGTTTGACTCAGGATTAGTATTTGATTCATCAGCCATATTTACCCTTTCCTTTCTTAACGGTACTATTGTACTATGAATTTACTAATTGATAACCACTAATATATATAGATATATCAATATAATAAATGCTTATTTATGTTACTTTTTCGGGGGAAAAAGGTGGATTAAAAGTGACAGTGCCTCAGATTTTGGAACAAAACCATTTACTCGAGTCCAACCGTTTGTTTCTTGGTCTTTATGATGTTGAAAAAAATGTTTAAGTAATACACGCCTTGGTTGTGGGATATCTTCTATGTCATGCCATGTNNCTTCCATATCGAGCATGCCAATGACTCGAGCTGTTACTTGTGATCCAGACTCAACCGGTTGTGACGTAAACAAGACGGCATCAGCTGCATCTCCATCATCACTTTTGGTATTCATAATAAAGCCATAATTTTCAGGATAGACTAAACCCTCAGGTAGAATGTGGTCAACTGTCATCTGTCTACTCTTTTCATCCCACTCGTATTTGATATTTAAGTGAGCCGGGATCTCAACGAGGATAGTAATAATATGTTCTTTCATTTCGTTATACTCCCATGTAACTGTCATACTGAACTTGATTCAGCATCTTTTGGGATATACCAAGAGATCTTGAATGTCGACTTGTAGTTGGCTTCAAGATGATGGTGCTTTTATTTACTTATTCTCTCAAGATATGCTCTGCGTGGAGCCAAGATTTTTTCCTCAACTTCTGTATGAAATGCCTTAAGATCTTCCCCTTCTTCATGTAAACGGATAAGTTCTTTTAATGCAAATCCATAAACATCCCTAGCTCCAGGGGATAACTCTTTTAAGGCTTCAGCATGTAATGTAACTATTAAATCCTCGTCTGAACTGTCGGGTACTTGTAGTTTGCCAAAATGAACAAACGCTAAATCAATTCCTGATACTGCTTCTTGTGCTTCTTCCCGCCTGCGCCATTGGTTCAAATAAACCATTAACCCTTCTGGTTGAGTGTATAACAATTGCTGAACTGCTTTTTTAAACCGTTCTTTATTCATCAGCATAATTAATAATCAAATAGGCAGTGTTTGTTTTTATAACTTTTCTAAAAGATTGCAAATAATCGCAACTTTTCCATCATACCGTTAAAAATCCATTTGTAAAATAGTTTTCAATACGGTGATTATTAAAACAGTGGTGACAGTAGGTTTATTGTTTTATGTGGTTTTGGCCTCTTTCATAATTCTTAAATCTAAGACTGATTCTATTTGTGTATACAATTCTTCCAAATCGTTTTCTGTAGTTGATAGTGCTGTAACAAAATGTATGAACACTACTCTATATACTTGCGAAAATAATGAAAGATGTTTTTCCTTTAGATTTTGATTTTCAATTATGTCTTGAACATTTGTTTCTGGGTTACTTGATAAGAAAACCTTTCCAAAAAGATAGGTTATCCGGAGTGCTTCTTGTAGTGCTTCTGTCTCACTTTTGTTTAGTTCTATAGTTGAATGAATTTTTTTAAGTGCTTCTACTGTTGAGTTTATACGTGTAGATTGTGATAGGTTCTCCAAGCTTCTTTCCTTGTATATAGTCATAATCAGGTATCACTACCTTAAAAACTTAGTTTATAAATCTATAATTACGTGGTGATTATCAAAACAACGATGGTAATAGTCTTAATCATTGGTTTAATAGTTAGATTACTAGTATTTACTTACTATCATCAGTTTCAAAAGACAGGCCAAATTCGGCTTGAATCCTTTCGTAGAGGGTATCAAAATCCTGCTTGGTAATTGTTTCAGTGGTAAGGAATTTGTTTACTACCAGTCTGTATACTTCATTAAACTGTTCGTGGTAGTTTCTCCTCTCTCTCAAGTGATCTATCATTTTTTTGAAAGCCTTTATGGGATCTTCGGAAAAGAAAAGGATTCCTATCTGCTGTGCGGCTTCTAAACCATCCTGAACTGCCTCTTTTTGTTTATCTGTCTGGGCTGTATCAATTATGGCTTGTATTTCTTCTATGGTTGAATCAATGACTGTAATCCGAAACTGTTTTTCAAAATCAAATTCTGTATAGGACATAGTTGAGTAGTCAGTCATTATAATAAAAAGAGTTGCTTTTTTACAAGCAACTCTTTTTGATATATCAGTAAATAGTGCTACTTATATGGTCAGGAACCCAGCGATTAACAAGGCAACAATATTGATAATCTTAATCATTGGGTTAATGGCCGGGCCGGCAGTATCTTTATACGGGTCACCGACAGTATCACCAGTAACTGCTGCCTGGTGAGCTGGGGACTTCTTGCCACCAAAGTTCCCCTCTTCAATGAACTTCTTAGCGTTATCCCATGCACCGCCACCTGTGGTCATAGAGATGCCTACAAATAAACCGGTAACAATAGTGCCAACCAGCAAACCCCCTAAGGCTTTAGCACCAAGTAAAAACCCGACCGCTAATGGAGCTACAACTGGGATTAATGCCGGCACAATCATTTCTCTTAAGGCCGACTGTGTGACAATATCAACTGCTGCAGCATAATCAGGTTTAGCTTTACCCTCCATAATACCTTTAATCTCTTTAAATTGCCGTCTGACTTCGGTAACAACTGCTCCTCCGGCTTTTCCGACTGCCTCCATAGCATAAGCGGCAAAGATGTATGGCAAGGCACCACCAAGGAAAAGACCAACAATAACATAGGGATCCGAAAGGTTAAAGATATCCTGGGCAGCTTCACCAAGTTCTTCTGTATAAGAAACAAAGAGAACGAGGGCTGCTAAACCAGCTGAACCAATAGCATAGCCTTTGGTAACATCTTTGGTTGTGTTACCAACAGCGTCTAGCGGATCAGTAACGTTGCGAACACTTTCAGGTAGTTCAGCCATTTCAGCAATACCTCCGGCATTGTCAGTAATTGGACCAAACGAGTCAATAGCGACAATAATACCTGCCAGAGACAACATAGCCATCGCGGCAACAGCCACACCATATACTCCAGCCAATAAGAAAGCAGCTAACGTGGCACCTGCGATCAACAGAACTGGTAACAGGGTTGATTTCATGGAAATGGCTAAACCGGCAATGATATTGGTGCCATGACCTGTTTGTGAGGCTTCAGCAATATATTTTACTGGTCTAAATGACTTTGAGGTGTAGTATTCCGTAATAACTACCATGCCGATTGTTACCACGATTCCTAATAAGGATGCCAGGTAAATGTTCATGGCAGCTATTGGTAGAGCACCCAGTAAACCAAAGGCAACTGGATAGAACAAAACAGCTGCAATAACTGCAGTGGCTCCAAGTCCCTGGTAAAGGGCGCGCATAATGCTCTTTGATTTCGGGAGTTTGACAAATAACGTGCCGATAACGGAAGAAATAATGGCAACGCCACCGATAACTAATGGGAACAGTAAGGCATTAGCGTTATCCCCAAAGGTTAAAAATCCAAGCAACATCGTTGCTACGGCTGTGACTACATAGGTTTCAAACAGATCGGCAGCCATACCAGCGCAGTCACCGACGTTATCTCCAACAAGGTCAGCGATAACACCAGGGTTTCTCGGGTCATCTTCAGGGATACCAGCCTCAATTTTACCTACCATATCGGTACCCACATCAGCTCCTTTGGTGTAAATACCACCGCCTAACCGGGCAAAAACAGAAATCAAACTACCACCAAATCCTAAACTAACCAGTGCCCGGATGGTTTCTTCAGTAGATACTCCTAAGACTTCGGTTAAGACAGCAAAGAAACCAGCAGTTGCTAGTAATCCTAAACCAACAACGAGTAGTCCGGTCACTGCTCCTCCGTTAAAGGCGACTCTTAAGGCTTGAGCTAAACCTTTTCGAGCAGCTTGGGTGGTACGGACATTAGCCCGAACAGCGACATTCATGCCGATAAAACCGGCAGCGGCTGAAGCAGTAGCACCAAGGGCAAAACCAACAGCAGAATAAACACCTAAAAAGATGAATAATGCTGCAAAAATAAAGACAGCTAAAATGCTAACAACGGTGTACTGTCTGCGTAGGTAGGCTGAAGCACCCTCAGCGATTGCTGAAGCAATGCTACACATTTTTTCACCGCCAGTTGGTCTACTGGTTACCCATTGGGAGAGGATAAGGCCATAGACAATTGATAAGATGGCAGCACCTAATGAAAATGGCAGTGCGTATTGTGAGATGAAAGAAAAGTCCATATATCTTTACCAGCTATCACCTGTTCATAATAGCTGATTGGTAGTTAATAATATTTGTTTCCGTAATTAGTGTACTTAATAAAGCACAAAACTCAAAAGTCAAATTGCCTGTGCTAATTATAAAACCGCAAACAAAAAGCTTGGTTGGATGTCACCAAGCATGTATGTATTATATGGTATTATGCTCGATTCGCAAACTGCTAATGTGTCCTTTCCTCTTCAGGCAAAAATTTCTTTATAGCCTCTAGTAAGACAGTTTTACATTGTGTAAATTGGTCTGTTGGTAAACTACTAAGTTCAATAAAGTAAGTAATAAATAAGAAATGTCGGTTACCTGCACCTGGATTGTCAAAATCAAATACGCCTAAACTCTCTTTATGTGCAATAGTTTGAAATAACTGTTTATTCCCTGAATGACATGCTTCAACTGCTGCGATGGCTTGCTGGACACCATTTACCATTTCTCTNNATCCTTGATTATGCCACTCCTACAGTCCTTAAGATACTCTGATATTTGTAGGAGAAAAACTGCAGAAATAAGTTCAGGCTTAAACTCACTTTGACTACGTACTTCTTGAGGTGCTGGCATATAAGAAGCTATTGAAGCAGGTAATAGTCTAACAAATCTAAAATTATTAACAGAACTACTCAAGAAGAATAGATGTTTTTTGTTATAAAGTCAATGTATTATCTATATTGACTCATCAAGAGCAGCAAAGGCCTTTTGTCTTGTTTTTTCATCTGCTCTTGCAGCATCATTGGTTAACTTGTTCATTGCGCTAGTCCATTGTTGTAATTCAGTTTCAGAGGGTTTTGTTTCTACTGGTCTGGCAGCAATAACTGCTTGTACTGCCTTTTCCAAAGTGTTTGCAGCCAATGTGTTACTTGCCTCTTGAATCTTGCCACCTTGCCCACTGTTGGGGTTATCAGGACTATACCGCATACTTGATGGAGTTAGATGTCTAAAGTAGCCATCTTGGCGTGGGTTTGGATGAACTTTTTCCGTGGTGGAACTTCATTGCCCATGAGCATGGTAAAGACCTGGTCAGCCCGTTCAGCGTCTTCGATTGAGACTTTCTTAAGGAGCCGGGTTTTGGGATTCATGGTTGTCTCCCATAGTTGCTCTGGATTCATCTCTCCCAACCCTTTGTAACGTTGGATATTGATCTTAGCATTAGAATTAGTTGCTTTGATTTCCCGGACTGAGGCTTCTTTTTCAGCATCAGAGTATGCATAGATGACGTTTTTACCCTCAGCAATTTTGTATAGTGGCGGTAAGGCAATGTAGAGATATCCATTATCAATTATTTCTTTAAGATGCCGGTAGAAGAACGTAAGTAGTAAGGTAGCAATGTGTTCACCGTCAACGTCAGCATCACACATAATAATGACCCGGTGATATCTGGCTTTGCTGACATCAATTGTCTCACCAATACCGATACCAAGAGCAATAATTAAGGCTTTAAGCTCTTCAAACTCAACGATCTTATCTAAACGGGCACGTTCAGTATTGAGAATCTTGCCTCCCAAAGGTAGGATTGCTTGACAAGCTCGGTCCCGGCCTTGTTTAGCGCTGCCTCCGGCTGAATCTCCCTCAACAATAAAGAGCTCTGATTTTGAAGCGTCGCGTGACTGGCAGTCAGCCAGTTTTCCAGGTAGAGTCATTCCCTCAAGAGCACCTTTGCGGACAACGGCATCACGGGCAGCTCGAGCAGCCATTCTGGCGCGAGCGGCAAGAAAGATCTTTTCAATAATCTTTTTAGCCTCGTTGGGATGCTCTTCAAAATAGATATCTAAGTTTTGTTTAAAGACAGAATAGACAGCTTGCTGGGCTTCAACATTATTGAGCTTTGTTTTTGTTTGTGACTCANNTCAAACTGAATATCAGCAGCAGGCATTTTCACAAATACGACTGCAGTCAAACCCTCTTTGAGGTCGTCGCTGGTTAACTCGATTTTATTGTCCTTACCGTTGCCATTGTTCTGTTTCATGTAATCTTTAATGGCTCTAGTTAAGGCCATCCGGAACCCAGCTACATGAGTACCACCATCTGGTGTGTTAATCACATTGGTAAATGACTGGATATTCTCGTTAAAGCTATCGGTATACTGCATTGCTACTTCCACGCCAATCGGGATATTGCCATCAACGCTCCCCTGAGCGTAGATAATATCGTGCAGCCCTTTCTTAGTTTTATTCAAAAACCGGACTAAAGATTTAATGCCTCCCTCAAAATAGAAGTGACATTCCTTGTCTCCGCGTTCATCAAAAAGATGAATTTTGATCCCAGCCATTAAATAGGCACGTTCACGCAAGACCCTTTTGATTTTGTCGTAAGAAAAATCAACAGTGGAAAAAATTGTTTCATCGGGCTTAAACGAGGTTGTGGTTCCGGTTTTTAAGAAAGGTACATAGGTTTTACTTAAGGAACTTGTTTCCTCTTCAGGTTTAAGTGTTCTGACTTTGGCTTTAGGAACACCAATGCTGTATTCTTGCAGATAAATCTGTTTGTCACGTCTAACTTCAACCCGCATCCAATTTGATAAGGCGTTCACTGCAGCAGCTCCGATACCATGCAAACCTCCCGATGCTTGATAGGCTTTGGCATCAAACTTGGCTCCGGCATGCAACCGAGTCATTGCCAGCTCTAAGGCTGAGACACCGGTTTTTTGGTGGACATCAACCGGAATTCCCCGACCGTCATCAGAGACCACTACCCGGCCGTCAGCTAAAATATGGACATACACATTCCGGGCAAAGCCGGCAATGGCTTCGTCCAGTGAGTTATCAACGATTTCGGATAAAAGATGATGTAAACCACGTTCATCGGTTGAACCGATGTACATACCGGGCCGTTTTCTTACTGGTTCCAATCCTTCTAAAACCTGGATATTTTCTGAAGTGTAGCTTTGTTGTGCATTCATAAATAGTTAGTAAAAGTCAAAGGTCAAAACTTATCTGTTCAAACCTAAGAAATTTTATTGTCTACCCTACTCTAGCTCGTATTATACCTGATCTTAAACTAAATTACTTTAGTAATATATACTGATATAACAACACTAATAATGCATTAGAATTGCTTTTTATGCAAGTATAAAACAACTGGAAGAATACACTGTTAAACCCCCTTTAGTCAAGTTGTGGTGGATCAGTATTCCAGGCAATCATTAGGTTATCGAGAGCTAGTTTTAGGTTAACGTTATTTTCAATATCCTGGTACGCTTGAATTGCATTTTTAATGATCGTTTTGTTTTCTTTGGTTGGGTGGTGTTGAAGCTCTGTGCGGATAACCGCAATAACCTGGTTTAGCCAGGTCAGGGCTTGTTCACGNNTCCGATTGTTAGGTCTTTTAACATCAAAACATCAGTTGCTTTAGTCTCAGTTTTGACCTCACTGTTAGGTGAGGGGTTATGAATAATTTGGCAACGGGATTGAATAGTTGGCAGTAGTAGGTGATAATTGTTGGTCACTACATAGACTTGAGTTGCTTGACCCGGCTCTTCCAAAAGTTTTAGAAGTGCTTGTTGGGCGGCTTGAGTGAGAAACTCAGCTTCCCAAATAATGCCAAGGGTAAGTGGGTNNTTTTGAAAGTTTCTAATTGATTCAATTTTTATTGACTTTTTTTGAGCAACGGTTTTGAGGTTTGACTCTGGATAGAGGTTAACAATATCAATATGGTTTAAGTACTGTTTAAGAGTAAGATTAAAGCCGGTAATCGTATTAATCTGATTGACAGCATTTTGAGGAATGAATCGGTTTAAAATATAACTGTGCATGGTAAAAACGGTGAAAACTCAAAGTTGAAAACTCAAAGTTGAAAACGTAAAACTGCTACTTGTTCCCCCAAAACGATAACAAACGGCACGGGTTTGCGTTTATGTTTTGACTTTAACCAATTGAGTTTTGACTTTTTATTGACATTTTACTACTAAAAAACGGATAATACCTATATAACCTAGGTTCTATTCAAAAGCCAAAATGTTCAAATACTTAAACACTTAAGTTTTGACATTTGAGTTTTGATTTTATTTACGTGCCTGCCCAACTGACTCCAACTCAGACTCTTGCTGATATTCTCCTAAAGCAACAAGCTATTAGTCAAGAAGTGTATGATCAAATTAAGACTGAACAAGTAAATACTGGTTTAGAACAGGAAGAAATTATCAGACAAAAAGGTTTGGTTAAAGATAAGTCTTTGTTATTTGCTAAGGCAGAACTAAATCAACTTCCCTTTGTTGATATCAAACAGACTGGCATCAATCCTCAGGCAATGAGCTTCCTACCTCAAGCGGTAGCACAGCGGTTTATTGTCTTTCCCTATGCTTATGATTCCGTCCAGAAAACTTTGTCTGTTGTCATGGCTGATCCTCTCGATGTGACTACCCTTGACTTTTTAGAGAAAAAGTCTCAGTGCAAAGTAGTGCCAGCATTTGGTGTACCAGATGATATTAAAGAAGTAATCAGTGAAAAATATACCCAAGGATTGTCTACAGAGGTTGAAGCTGCAGTTAAAGATGTTACCCAGACAACAAACCGGGTTTTGGATGAGAACTCAATTAATGATGTTATCAGAGAAGCGCCCATTGCCAAGATTGTAGCAACACTGCTCACTTTTGCGATTAAGTCACTGGCTTCAGATATTCATATTGAACCTTTGGAAGACAGAACCCGGGTGCGCTATCGGATCGATGGAATTTTGCATGAGAAACTGGTATTACCAAAAAACGTTCATGAAGCAGTCATTTCCCGTATTAAGATTTTAGCGGAAATGAAAATCGATGAAAAACGGTTACCTCAAGATGGTCGGTTTACTTTCCGGGCTAATGACGAGGAGGTTGATCTCCGTGTCTCGTCTCTCCCCTCTGTTCATGGAGAGAAAATCGTAATGCGGTTGCTAAAAAAAACTGGTAATGTTCCGACACTACAAGATTTAGGTTTACGGGGAAGAGCGCTAAAAAATCTTGAAGAAGCGATTCATACTCCCCATGGGGTTATTCTGGTTACCGGACCAACCGGTTCAGGTAAAACTACTACTCTCTATTCGCTGTTAAATCAAATCAACTCATCAAAGGTAAATATCATTACCCTGGAAGATCCGGTTGAGTATGAAATGGAGGGTATTAACCAAGTTCAGATCAATACCACTGCCGGTCTCACCTTTGCCTCAGGTTTGCGGTCCATCCTACGGCAAGATCCCAATATTATTATGGTCGGAGAAATTCGGGATACGGAAACAGCCGACCTCTGTATTCATGCCGCTTTAACCGGACATCTGGTTTTTTCAACTCTCCATACCAATTCAGCTTCTGGTGCCCTACCTCGTTTAACTGACATGGAAGTTGAGCCATTTTTACTGGCTTCATCGATTAACTGTATAGTTGGCCAACGGGTAGTTAGAAAGATTTGTCCACATTGTAAAGAAGCCTTTACGCCACCAAGGGAATTGGTGGATAACTTACGTACTGTTTTGGGACCACTATTCCAACAATATGACCGTCCGGGTTTACAATTGTATAGAGGTAGACGCTGTCCTGAATGTAATGATACGGGATATCAAGGAAGAATTGGCATTTTTGAAGTCATGCATGTAAACGAAAAAATCGGAATGTTAACGGTTAGTAGTGCAGTAACCAGTGAAGTCGAAAAAGTGGCGATTGAAAACGGAATGATTACTATGAAACTTGATGGGTATTTAAAAGCACTGGAGGGAGTAACGACAATTGAAGAAGTGTTGAGGGTAGCAGAAACATAAAAATTCGAGCATAATAGTACTGTACTGTGACTAGTTTTTATTTATTGATAAAACTAACAGAAAACTGCCTATGATGAATATTAAAAATCTTCTTATCCATACGGTTGAATTTGGAGCTTCTGACTTACACTTACTTAACAATGCCTACCCAATGATCAGGGTTGATGGGTGTTTGAAAGCGATTCCTAACACTGAGATTTTAACCGAAGAAACCTTAAAGACACTGGTTGGGGAAATGATGACTCAGGAACAACGGACATTCTTTTTACAAAACAAAGAACTGGACTTTTCCGTGTCTTTGGGAAATCAAGCCAGATTCCGTGTCAATGCTTATATACAACGGGGAGCAATGTCTGCGGCGTTGCGGTTGATTCCCCAGCGAATCCGGTCAATTGAAGAACTGGGTTTGCCACAAATCTGTTACAACTTTACTTCCTTAAAAGCTGGGTTGGTTCTAGTCACCGGGCCAACCGGTCATGGAAAATCCTCGTCACTGGCAGCCATGATCGAAGAAATCAACACAACCCGCTTTGAACATATCGTCACCGTTGAAGACCCTATCGAGTACATGTATGAAAACAAGAAATCAATTGTGTCTCAACGGGAAATTGGCCAGGATACCAACTCATGGAAAAACGCTTTAAAAAGCATTTTACGCGAAGACCCGGATGTGGTCTTAGTTGGTGAGATGCGGGATTATGAAACCATTTCTTCAGTTTTAACTATCGCTGAAACGGGCCATCTGGTATTTGCGACCTTACATACCAGTTCCGCCTCACAAACTATCGACAGAATTGTTGATGTCTTTCCTGACTTCCAACAAAACCAAGTGAGGATGCAGCTGTCTAGCATTCTGGAAGCAGTGATCTCACAACGTTTACTACCAGCCCAAGGAGGAGGAAGAGTGCCGGCAGTAGAAATTTTGTTAGGCACATCAGCAGTTAAGACTAATATCCGTGAGGGGAAGACGCATTTGATTGATAATATTATCCAAACATCCAGGGAAGCTGGCATGTTATCCATGGAAGCTTCTCTAGCAGACTTGGTTCAAAAAGGTAGAATTTCTCTGGAAACTGCCCAAACGTGGAGTTTAAAACCTAATGAATTGATGCGGATATTAAATCCGAATAAATAATGGCCGTCACCCCAAACTTGTATCGGGGCCTTGTTGGTTTTTTGAAAAGTTATAAAGGAGATGCTAAGGTCGAAGTTTCGATCCAGCATAAGGATTTACGCAGGATGACGCAATAACCTATGAAGCATTTTTTATATAAAGCAGTAACTGAAAACGGCCAAAAAATCCAAGGCATGGTTGAAGCCAAGAATAAAGATAATGCCGTGACCATTTTGCGTGAGAAAAAATTACTGATAACCAGCTTATCTGATCAGCAAGATAACTTTCAATACAAGCTCTTTTCCAGTTTTTTTAAAGTCAATGAGGGGGACATTGCCTCGTTTACTCGGCAGTTTGCAACCATGGTCAAGTCAGGTTTGCCAATGATTACTGCTTTGCAACTCCTGCGCAACCGTTCCAAACCGGCCATGGCAGAGCTGATTGATGACATTAGCGCTTCGGTTGAGGGGGGGGAGAGCTTATATAAGGCTTTATCAAAGCATAATGGTACATTTTCATCAATTTACTTGGCTTTGATCCGGGCGAGCGAAATGGCAGGGGCCTTAGACAAGGTTATGGATAAATTGGCAAGAACCATGGAAAAGGAACAGGATTTTAAAGCTAAAGTCAAATCTGCTCTCCTTTATCCGGCTATTGTTATGGTAGCGATGGTGGTAGTTGGGCTCATCATGATCTTTTTTGTTATCCCCAAATTATCATCGCTTTATGAAGAGTTTAATGCTGACCTACCGCTTCTTACTCAAATTGTTTTAGGGACGACCAATTTTATCCGGTCTTATTGGTATATAATTTTTGGGTTTATGGTTGCTGTTGTTGCCGGGTTTATTGCCTGGTTAAGAACTCCAATGGGTAAAGACTTAGCTGACACTTATATTCTGCGGATTCCCTATATCGGGCAACTACAGCATAAAATCATCTCCACCAATATCATTGGAACCTTAGCTTTACTCATTAATTCAGGAGTTTCGATTGTCGAGTCACTCAATGTGGTTGCCCAAGCTGCCGGTAACAATGTATACACACGTGGCATGACTAACGCTGCCCAAAGCGTGGAAAAAGGTATGCCCTTGTCAGCTAGTTTAAGCAAGGAAGATTTTTTCCCGGATTATGTGGTGCAGATGGTAGCGGTTGGTGAGGAAACGGGTAAACTGGATGAAATGCTGGAGAGGATCTCCCGGCAGTACGAGAAAGAATCATTATTGGCCCTGAAAGCTTTGGCAGCTGCAGTTGAACCGCTGATGATTATTATCTTAGGAATTGGGGTTGGGATCTTAGTCATTTCCATCGTGGTGCCAATTTACAACTTGACATCACAGTTTTAAATAATGCAAAATAGTTTATACAGAGCCCTTTAGTGCTTTGTTTAAAACTATTTAAAAACTGTCTATGCAAAAATATCATTCTTCTTCCAGAGGTTTTACGCTTATTGAACTCTTAATCGTGGTGACTTTAATTGGTATCCTGGCAGTGGCTGCATTGTCAGCAATTAATCCTATCGAACAAGTCAACAAAGCCCGTGATGCCGGGATGAAAGCTGATGCTAACCAGTTACTTTCTGCTATCGAGCGGTACTACGCAGCTAACTTGCAATACCCATGGAGTGACTCGACTCCAGCATGGACTACTTCTCTCACTGCAGCAGACGAATACGTTGGTTTAGCCCATTGGGCAGGAGTTGGTGTTTGTGGTAGTTGGGATACTGATGGAACATCCTTTGTTGATAACAATGAAACAGCTGCTGCTGCCGATGGATGCCTTGATCCAGGCTTATTGATAACAACTGAAGAACTGAAAGAACAATTTACTTCAAGAACCGAAGTTAAGACTGATGGAAGTTGGGATGATACGATGTATGTGTTAAAACCTGCTAATGAGTCTGTCTCCATCTGTTATATTCCAAAGTCTTTAGCTCTTAGAAAGAATCTTGAACAGTTAAGGTCAATAGTTAATCTTGATGCAGCTTCTCCATATGCTCCTCAAACTGGAGCTGTACCAGGTGTATGTAGTAGTACAGGGTTTGCTGGAGGACCTCCTACGTGGACTGATCCTACAACTTCCTGCTTTGTTTGTGTACCTGAAGATTAATCGAAAGACATAATATGACAACCCCCCGAACAATCGGGGGGTTTTTGTGTATAAACGGTTTTTTTGGTACGCTATACAAGAAAGTCAAAAATCAGAAAACAACATAACTGCGTCATCCTGAACTTGTTTCAGGATCCCCCTAGCTATTATAGGAGATGCTGAACTAAATTCAGAATGACGTAATAATATGGAAAAGGGAGGGTTTGTATATATCCTAACTAATAAACATAATACTGTTATGTATATTGGAGTTAGCAGTAACATTGATAAGAGATTGTGGGAGCATAGCAATAAAGTAACGGATAGTTCTTCCTGTATGAATAATTTGAACAAACTTGTTTATTACGAGAAGTTTGAATCAATACAAGATGCAATTAGAAGGGAAAAACAGTTAAAGAATTGGCGCAGGGATTGGAAAATAAACTTAATAAAAGAATTGAATCCTAATTTTGAAGACTTACACAATCATGGAGGAGATCCTGAAACAAGTTCAGGATGACAAAATATAATAGCTGAATAAAACTATGATTGAATATTTTATACTCTTTGTCTTAGGTTTAGCGGTTGGGAGTTTCTTGAGTGTAGTGGTTTACCGCGAGACCAGTGATGATTCTGAAGATACTGTTAGCAAGTTCTCTGCTTGGTTACCTGCTTGGGTTACTGGCAGATCACGGTGTGACAACTGTCATAAACAGCTGGCTTGGCACGATAACATTCCTCTCCTCTCTTACCTAGCATTACTGGGTAGATGCCGCTACTGTAACAAAAAAATTACAGTGCGGTACCCGCTTGTTGAGCTGTTTACAGCCTTAGAGTTTGTCTGGCTTTACTGGCTTATCCAGCAGTTTGCCTTTTTTCAACAACTCGAGGGGACGTACAGCCTTATTGTCTTAGGTTTTTGGTTGTTTATCTTTTCGCTTAGTTTTGCTCTGGCAGTGGTTGACTTTCAAAAAGGGATCTTGCCTGATTCCTTGATTCTTACCGGTATCGTTGTTGCTGTACTCCGGTTGGCGGCAACTGGTAGATGGGAGTTTTTACTAACAGGATTAGCTCTATTTGCTTTCTTCCTGTTTCTGTACCTTGTTACTCAAGGTAAAGGTATCGGTTTTGGTGATGTGAAGCTAGCCTTTTTTATTGGCGTAGTTCTTGGCTGGTGGCAGTGGGTCTTGGTAGCCATGTTTATCGCCTTCTTGACGGGGGCTATTGCCGGTGTCATACTGATTGTGCTTGGTAAGAAAACCTTAAAATCGGCTTTACCGTTCGGGCCGTTCTTACTGGGTGGTATGCTGATTGCCAAGATTGCCGGAGAATATCTCTGGCAGTTATACATAAGCAGGTTATAGTTTTGTTGGATTATGAAACTTTTTTCTTCACTGTCCCAAAGAGCTGGTTTTACTCTCGTAGAGCTCTTAATAGCAATTACTATTCTTGGGTTGTTAGCAGTGATAACTTCAATGAACATTGCAGGAGCTCTAAAAAGAGGAGGAGATGCTAAAGCTATGGCCGATATTAAAGACTTAAGTGCTGCGTTAGAGATCTACTATTCGGTAAACAATTCATACCCCGGAGACTTAACTGGTTTAGAAGGGAGTAAAAGGTACTTAAGCACTGGCAAGGTGCCTACTCCTAATGATCAATACACTTATAGTTACGCCTCACTAAACGGAAATGAAGACTACTGCTTATGTGCAAATTTGGTGAAAATTGATGGTAATGCTACTGACAGTGATTGTAGTGATGATGGAAGCACTAAAGATTACTTTTGTGTTGAGAATGCTCAGTAACACATTAAAAAACGTAAAAAACTATGAAAATATCAAACTTACTCAATAAAAGAAGTTACGGATTTAGTTTAATTGAATTAATGGTGGTTGTTAGTATCATTGTTATCCTGTCAGCAATCGGGATTGTCAACTACAATGCTGTTGCTGAAAAAGGTCGGGACTCCCGCAGAAAAGCTGACCTGGAACAAATCAGGGGGGCGTTGGAACTTTACCGTGTGGATGAGGGTTCATATCCACCTATTTTATATACAGGTAGTTGTAACTCAAGCGCTATAACTGGGCCTACCTCTGGTCTGACTTATATGCAGAAAGTTCCCTGTGATCCAAAAGAAAACGCTGAATACAGTTACTTAAGGCCCAACGGTTTTTCTTACACTTTAGGAGCTGTTTTAGAGATACCTGAAGAACCAAGCTGTTTAGATGCTAACAACTACTGTATTACAAATCCTTAGTACGGTGCTTTTTAAAACCCTGCCTTTATGATTTTTCGAAAGCAAACCGGTTTTACCCTCATCGAACTGATGGTAGTAATGTCGATTACTGCAATTTTAAGCGGAACGGGTTTTATCGCTTTTGGTGAGATTCAGCAGCAACAGCTTTTAAAAAAAACCGTTAAACAAATCAGGATTGGGCTAAATGAAGCCAAAGTCAAAGCTTTTTACGGAACCAAACCAGCTAGTTGCACTAACGGTAAGTTTGAGGGTA
The DNA here is from genome assembly GCA_002335355.1 of Patescibacteria group bacterium UBA1449. Lineage (GTDB taxonomy): Bacteria > Patescibacteriota > Microgenomatia > UBA1400 > UBA1449 > UBA1449. The sequence continues at coordinate 8,355 of DCTD01000086.1, read as the reverse complement.
GTAGGTTTGTTACAAACGCTGATGGAAAGTCATATTCAGTATCTATTCTTTGCTCTGATGCTGATAATTCAGAAGTTATAAACCAAACTCAACTTGATTCGGGAGTTACTCTTACTCCAAACACTAGCATAACCTTTAACTCTCTTAATCAAGGGACTGACTTGCCACTATCTGGTGCAACACTAACAGTTACAGTCGGTTCTGACAAGACAGCGTTTATAACAGTAACGCCAACAGGAGAAATCGAATGAGACTGATTGCAACACGAAAAAACCAATCTGGACAAACAGTAATCGAACTCTTAATAGGAATTACCATTGTAGTTTTAGTGATTGTTTCTGCCTCATTGTTAACTACTAAATCAGTCCAAATGGCAGAGATTGCCAAATTCCGACAGATTGCCATTAACTTTGCCAAATCTGGAGTTGAAGAGGTCAGAAAAGAAAGGGATGATAACCTATGGACTACGTTTTATAGTAAGTGGAGTAACTNNGATGAAGATACTGTTTCTGATAAAAGTGTTGAGTTTACCCGTAGTATAAGTGGTGAACCTGTAGGAGTGGATGAAAAAGAAATAAAAATTACCGTTACAGTTGAATATACCGATGTTAAAGGACAGCATACCGTTACACAAAGTACCAATCTAACTCGATGGCATTAAAACGATTAAGACTTCTAAAAAGTTGTCAACAAAACGCTGGATTTACTCTCATTGAACTGATGGTGGTAATTGGTGTGTTT
>DCTD01000086.1:0-7592 GCA_002335355.1 Patescibacteria group bacterium UBA1449 | reverse complement strand
GCAATAGCAAGGCTGAAAACACGCTGACTCTACGTCAGGAAGCTGGAAATGTGGTAGCTTCAGTCAACAGAGATTTAACTGCAGCTAGAACGGTTACCAACGTAACGGTTGATGGAAAATCAGTATGTGAAGTTGAACCACCGGCTACTCCTTCTCCTTTTAGTCAGATTACTATTTGAAACCAAGATAATACTGAGACTACTTTTACTTGTGTAAGTGATGCTGACGATGGTGATGCTGGTGATGGGACAGAAACAGTAACGATGTTAAAAGAACAAATCAATAGAGATATTAGAACGACTCTTTCTAATACCAGCTTACTGGTAAATAACACCCAGCGGAAATTAGACCTAGATCACTGTTTCTTTTCGTGTTATAAAAATAATTATGGTATTTTTAGTGTAGATTTTTCTTTTACACTAACATCTGCTACTGGGGAGGTCCAAACGGCATCTACCAAGGCAGTGTTACGTAATTCACGCTAATGACTACTCCACTCCATTCCAACTCAAATTCTGGTCAAGTTGTTTTAGTAGTCTTATTAACCATGCTGGTCGGGTTAACTATTGCCTTTGGTGTGTTTCTAAACTCTTTGTCTGATGTTAGTAATATTGGTACAGAAGAACGCAGTGAGAAGGCCTTTACTGCAGCTGAAGCAGCTATAGAAAAACTGCTTAAGGAGAATACAGGCGATATTGTTGCAGGCCCTAGTACTGTTACTGTGGCTGATAATATGGAAGTTAAAGTTGAAGCAGAAAAAATGAAACTGTATGAAACCCTTATAAAACAAAACAGTATTGCAACTATTCAACTAGGTACAGCAAACACAACTAAACGAGTAAAAGTTTCTTGGACAAAAAAGGCTGACTCAGTTGAGAATCCTTCCGTAGAAAGTTGTTCTGAGGGCAATCCGATGCCAGCAGGTTTATTAGTTGATAAATGGCTTGGTGACGGAACAGTTGAACAATATGCGTATAATGCCTCAAAATGTCCGAACGTTATTACGGTTGTTAATGGCTCAGCCACAAACGCAGACGATATTAGTGGTAGTTCTGACTTTGTCAGTTCTGTTACCATAGANNTGTTACTCCTGGTAGTGACCTGTTGCTTAGAATCCGGCCTATATATAATATGGCAACGGTACGAGTTGAAGCGACTGATGATGGCACTGGGTTTGTTGGAGATTTACCTGACCAACAGATAAAACTAGTCTCAACTGCTGCTGATCCTGACTCAAATGAAACCCGCGCAATCGAGGTTAATAAAACGAATCCTGATTTACCCGAAATCTTTGACTATGTGCTCTATAGCGGTAAAACGTTAGTAAAATAATTTTTTTAAACTATCTATGGCTGCCCACTTCGGACTTGATATCTCCACTTCATCTATTAAAGTTGCTGAAGCATCTGTCAACGGTAATGGCTATGAGCTANNAAAGCCTTTGGTGAGATCAAGACACCTGCTTCACTCCAGTCTACCAACCCTGAAGATGAAATGCTGATAGCTGAAGCTCTTAAGAAACTGGTTCATGATTCAGGTATTCATAGTCGTGATGTCTACATCAATCTTCAAGAATCACAAGTCTATACGAGAGTAATAAACATGCCAGTTTTAACTGAACAGGAACTGGAGAACGCCATTGAGTTTGAGGCAGAACAATACATACCCATTCCAATGGATGAAGTCTACTTAGAAAAACAAGTATTGTTTACTCCGCCTCCTGGAGCACCCGACCGCAAGATGGAAGTGCTGCTTGTTGCTGCCAAAAAACAGGCTGTGGAACAGCTGGTCCGAATTTCCCAACTGGCTGAACTCACTCCACTCGTTATCGAGACCAGTCTACTATCCACAATCCGCTCTTTGCGTGACCAATTGTTGGAATACTCGCTGTTGGTCGATATTGGCAATAGCTCAACTGATGTGGCCATTATCCAGGAAAATTATCTCAAGCAAACAAACTCGATTCCAACAGGAGGCGAAGCTTTGGTTCGTTCTGTTGCCCAAAACCTGTCACTCCCTGAAAAACAAGCGAAAGAATACATCCGTACCTACGGTATGGATACCACTCAACTTGAGGGTAAAATTGCCCAAGCTATGCAGGAACCGATTACCACAATCATTAATCAAATTGTCAAAAACATCAGGTTTACTAAGAGTCTAGGTACTGATGGTCATGTCGATCAGGTTATCCTTTCTGGCGGTACAGCTTTAATGCCAAACTTAATTAATTTCTTAGTTGAACAACTGAATATTGAAGTTAACCTAGCCAACCCATTACAAAACTGTCAAAACAAAAACTTGCCACAACAACTGATTACTGCAGCACCACGGTTTGCATCGGTGATAGGTCTGGCAATGCGGGATTAGATGACAGATATTCAATATAAGTAACTGTGAAACTATTCGTATTCAATCATGAAAAGCCGGTCTCCTGAAATCAATTTTCTTCGAAAACAGAAACACATTCTTGTACTCCAATCAAAGCGGCTTTATCTGATCCAGTCACTGTCGTTTGTTACCCTTTTTATCTATGGAGTCGTTTTAGTTGGTATGTTGCTCTATGCTGGGGTGCTTAACGTCCAACTCAAACAGACAGAACAACGTATTACTAAGGTTAAACAGGAGTTAGAAGACTTAGCCCCGATAGAATTGAAGTATTACCTGTTAAAGAAAACAACGGTGGCTGCTATGGAAATATCCAAGTCACTGCAACGACATCAAGAGCTCATGCAACAAGTCTTTAATATGATTCCCAGCGGAATGTCGGTAAAAAGTCTAAAAATAGAAGAAACTGGTGATATTAATCTTAATCTCCTGGCAGAAAACGTTGCTGTTATTGAAGCATTTTTTACCAATATTGAACGGAGTCATGAGTGGTTGGTGTTAAACCAAGAGTCATTCCAACAAGGAGCAGTTAAAGTCCGGAAAGCTGAAGTAAAACGGGTCACAGTCAATGATGAAGGGCAGTATTCTTTTGGAATAGTTGTCAGTATTGGACTTGACGCCGAAAAAGAAGAATCATCAACTCAACAAGTAACGAAAAAAACAACAACATAACTATGAAAAGTGAAGCTTTAGATATCTTAGCCTCAAAAGGAATAAAACTTTAAAATAGAGAAAAATTTTCGCCTTTGATGGTGATTGCCATCATTGTTATCTCAGCAGTGTTGTTTTTATGGCCAGGTTATCAAAAAATCCAACAAACAAACAATCAATTAAAAGAAAGTAAACAGAGATTAACACTAATTGAACAAAGAAAAGATATTTTATCTCCACTCCAGCTTGGAGAAAATGCTAGTCAATTGGATACACAACTGACTAAAGTTGATCAGTACTTGCCTATTAGTAAACCATCGTTGCAAGCTTTAATCAGTCTTACCCAATTAGCCCGGTTAGAACGAGTGCAGATGTCTGGTATCACCTTAGAACCGGGTAAAATCGATAAAGAGACCTTAGAGGATAAAGTTGATGCCTTAGCTGATCAAACTGAAACAGAAACCAAAACTCAAAAAAGTCCTGCAAAGACTGAACGGTTGAAAGACTTTACGATTACTTTTTCGCTTACTGGAGATAAGACTAACTTAAACAGTTATATCACCAAAATTAAAGAGATTTCACCTCTCATGAAGATTGAAGAGTTTACTACTTCGTTTACTGGTGGAGATCCCAGCGCGAGTAGCTCTGCCATGAGAGCCTCTTTAAAACTGTTAGTCTATTATCAGGAAATGCCCCAGCAAATGCCAGCAGCTGATAAACCTTTTGAAAAATTGACTGAGCAAGAAGAATTGTTTTTAACTCAGTTAGAAGACTATTTGTTCTTACAAGCAAACTTCCAACCAACATCGAGTGGAGCTGTCGGAACAAACTTAGGAGTAAGCAATCCCTTTGCTAAGGGAGCTCGATAAGGTTTAGTTGCAGCCGTATACCTTGTTTAATGGCTTTTACCTTTAAAACTTTTCGAATAGCGTCAATAACCTTCCCACTTTTACCGATTACTCTACCCATATCTTCCTGATGGACACTGAAATCGATGGTAACAAAGCCATACGGGTTTTCACTGGTTCTAATGTCAATTGCTTCCGGGTGTTCAACAATATTTTCGAGGATATAGCGTAAGAGTGCCTGCATACTGTTTTACTGGGCTTGGTTTTGTTTTCTAAAGAGGCTTTTAACCGTTTCGGTTGGTTGAGCACCTTTTTTCATCCAATCTTGGTACTTAACTGCGTCGATCTTTATCTCTTTTGGTGTAACCATTGGATTATAACTGCCAATAAGATCAACGTATTTACCGTCACGTTTTGACTTTGCTTCGGCAACAATAATACGGTAATATGGTTGACCTCGTTTACCTAATCGGGAAAGTTTTATTTTTAACATAGTATAAATGTGTTAATAATTTCCTAAAATCAATAAAGGGTATTTTACTCTACTCACTTAAATTTCTCAAGGGCTTTCCGGGCTGCTTTCTGTTGGGCAGCTTGTTTTGAGTGTCCCACTCCAACGGCTTGAGGTGTATCAAAATAACTAACTTCTACAGTAAAGATGCGGTTATGGTCTGGCCCTTCTTCTTTGATAACATCGTAGGTCGGTGCACTACCTCCATGAGCTTGAACAACTTCTTGGAGTTTACTTTTCCAATCTTCTACTTCAACACTTTTTATTAAGTTTTGGTAGTCTTTAAGTAACTGGTTGCTAATAAAGGCTTTGGCAGTATCCATTCCTCCATCAAGATAGATAGCTCCAATAATAGCCTCAACCAGATCAGCCAAGATGGAGATGTTTTGGGCTCCTCCAGAAGCAGCTTCGCCTTTTGAGAGTAAGATGTACTTTCCTAGCTGCAAACGGTTAGCAACGACTGCTAAGGTTTTGGTTTGAACGATTTTTGAACGCAGACCAGTTAACTGCCCCTCTGGCATCGTTGGTAATGTATGGTAAAGAAAGTCAGAGACAACCAGTTCTAAAACGGCATCTCCTAAAAACTCTAGCCGTTCATTAGACTCAACTACCTGCTTATTCTCGTTAAGATATGATCGGTGAGTTAAGGCTTTTTGGAGAAGATCAGGATTATTAAATTGGTACTGAAGTTGTTTTTGACAATCAATCAATAAACTCATTGCTGTATTCCTCTATAAGTTCAAACAAGTCTCCAACGGTTTGGACTTCCATAAACTGATCACGGTCTATTTTGGTTTTTAACATATCTTCAAGTTGGAGTTGGAGCTCAACCATGTCTGTTGATTCACCATTAAAATCCTCATAGAAATCAGAATGAACATCGATTTCTTCTGGTTCAACCCCGAAAACATTGCTGACGAGGGTAATAATATCTTGTTTGTTCATAGGTGGATCCTTACAATTTATTTTTATCTTCCACTTGTGTCTCCAATAAAGCTCCCAGTACACCGTTTACAAACTTGGCTGTACTTTCACTGCCATACTCTTTACCCATTTCGACAGCCTCATCGATGACCACTTTTGGAGGTGTCTTTCTCTCAATAAGCAGTTCATAGACTGCTAATCGCAAAATTGCCAAGTCAACTTTGTTGAGCCGGTCAATCGGCCACTCCGGTGCTACCTCCTGAATATAGTTATCGATTTTCGGAAGGTTGTCAATAATGAAAACAAACTCCTCTGATTCTTCACTAACTTGCGGCTGAAAACTGTAAGAAAACAGTTGTTTAAACTTTTTGACTCTTCGCTGGTGACGCGGGTCACTTTTCGTTTTCAAAGAAATGTAAGTTTAAAAAGTTCATAAAGTAGAAGTACGCAAAGTTCTTAAACTGTACTTTTAGTTACTTTATAAACTTTACAAGCTTTATGGACTTTGTAAGTTACTTAATATTTACCGCAGTTTCGGCAAACCGTATGGATCTCTTTTGGCGTATTACAGTATTTACAGATACTAATACTGGCTTTTGGTCGGGCAAGAGCGGCTCTGCGTTTCCCTTGACGTTGTGATGAGTGTTTTTTCTTCGGTAGTGGAGGCACGGTTGTTAAACTCGAAACACGAAATCAGAAATTCGAAGCAAGACACAAAGATAAAGTTTCAAATTTCGCTATTCGGATTATTAAACTTTTTAAAACAAATTGTTAACTGTTAGTACTATACCATTGTATGTACTGGATTTTAATCAATAAAAACTACACCCTTTTAGTTGGGTTGAATGTTGGCGATTATACTGGTTGAGATTTNNACAGGTCAACCGCATACTGATGGGTTTTGGCAATCAAATGATGATCGTCAAACGAAGCAACTTTTAGATTGAGAAAACCTGATTGCATTGTGCCGTATAGCTCTCCAGGGCCACGTAGTTTAAGATCGAACTCAGCCAGTTCAATACCGGAATGAGTTGTTTCCATAGCTTTTAACCGGCGACTATTCTCACTGTCAGTTGAAGTACTAAATAGTAAACAATAGGATTGTTTATCGTTTCTGCCCACTCTCCCCCGCAATTGGTGTAGTTGGCTAAGCCCAAAGCGTTCTGCTCCCTCAATGACCATCATGGTAGCGCGAGGGACATCTATGCCCACTTCAATAACGGTGGTTGAAACCAAGATGTCGAGGTTATGTTTGGCAAAGGCTTCCATGACTGCCTGTTTTTGGGCCGATTTCAACTTGCCATGAAGTAAGCCGATGCGTAGGTCTGGAAATAAGGCGACTAACCGCTCATACTCAAGTTTGGCAGCCTTGATTTCGGCCATTTTGCCTTTGTCTGAGGGATCTATTAAGGGAAAGATAAAATAGGCTTGCGTTTGGTTATCTTTGATCTGCTGGGCAATCCACTTATATCCAGCTGTCCGTTTTGCTTGAGGGACAACCCAGGTTTTTATCTTTTTTCTCCCTTTAGGCATTGTTGTTATCAAAGAGAGTGACAAATNNATGGTGTGGCTGTCATCGTTAAGACGTGGGGTGTTTCATGGCTTCCGATCAGTTTTGCCCGCTGCTCAACCCCAAAACGGTGTTGTTCATCAATAATAACTAACCCAATTTTCGTGTGATCAAAGTCCTGAAATAAGAGAGCATGAGTGCCCAAATAAACATCATACTCATCAAGTTTGCCTTTGGACTTGTGGGCTCCAGTAAAAAACCCAATCTTGATTCCGTGTGGTTCAAGCAACGTAGTCAAGGTTTGAAAGTGTTGATTAGCTAAGACTTCAGTCGGAGCCATACAGACTGCTTTCACACCGTTCTGTTTGGCGTAGTATATAGCTGCTGCAGCTACAACCGTTTTACCGCTGCCCACATCCCCCTCAAGCAACCGGTTCATAGGCACATCTTTACATAAGTCCTGAGTAATATCATCGATTGCTTGGAGTTGATCAGGTGTTAGTGTAAACGGTAGTGATTGTAAAAAGGGCTCTAACATTTTTTTATGACACTCAAATTGATATCGTACAGTGCGTTTGCTCCACTCTGTTTTCCGTAGCTGCATCTGGATTTGCAGCAGAAGCATTTCATCAAATGCTAAACGGTTACGTGATTGAGTGATATCTTGTGGTTTTTGAGGAAAATGGATTTGTTTAACAGCTTCAGCCAGCGGCAGTAACTGCTCTTTCTGTTTTATCTCATCGGGTAGCCACTCTGTTAGTAA
>DCTD01000092.1 GCA_002335355.1 Patescibacteria group bacterium UBA1449 | reverse complement strand
CCAAGACTTTGCCTTTTGCCTTGCCGGCCCCATAGTTCCTGGCTAAAGCTGTCCCTTGGTGACTGATACGATGAACTGAAACTGTATGGTTGAGGTCCTTTGGTAAACTTACTGGTCTTTTACTGCCATCATCAACTACCACCACCTCAAAATCAATGCCTTTTTGTTTATCAAGACTTTTTAAACATTTATCAAGATATTTTGTTTCGTTATAGACAGCAATGATTACTGAGATGTTCATGGCATTATTTTCTTTCATTGTTCTTTAACCAGAAAAAGGCACTAAAGTAAGCGCATGATCCAACTACATTCATTACCAGAAAACTATACACGGGACCAAACACACCATATTGAGGAATCAAAAGATAGTTGAGGCCAATCAGCCCAACCAGTTGAATAAATGTTATCGTTGTGACTATTTGAGGCTGTTTAAAGTAATAAATTATGGCACTCGTTGGTGTTATTGCCAGTAGAAGTGGGATATTGGCAGCAACCAGCAACTGGAAAATGGGGATTGCCTCACGGAATACCTGAGAGTAGGCAATCAAGATAATCGGATATGCTAAAGGGATAAGAAGTGCCATAAGAAAAGCTAAACCAACAGTTAACAGAAGTGACTTTCTAAAGTACGTGTTCATATCGGTACCATTTATAAATCCCGCAAAGCGTGGAGCAATAACTGAAGAAACTGACGACAAAACTAAGGGGAAGATCATAATAAACCGGGCCGCAGCAGAATAGATACCAGTTAAATAGGCGGTACTGAGCCAAGCCAGCATGAGGATGTCAACTTTTCCATACAGATTGCCAAAAAAGTTAACCCCTGCTAACCATCGGCTGAAACGGTAGATAACTCCAACTTTTGAAACATCAATTGTGGAAAAATCTATATACTGCCGGGCTAAAAAGAGACCTAAACCAAAAGAAAGAACATACGCTCCGATGATACTGTAAAATCCCCACTCAATAGTAATGACACCCCAGACAATAACAAGACCAATAATGATAAGTCGAAATATACTAAAACTAACATCAGTAATCGATCGGTTAATGAACTGTTTGATTGCTTGAAAAAGCCCAAGGAAAAAGATATTCAAAGTAATAAAAAAAATCATGCCAAAAACTGCATACTCATATACTCCGGTGTGATTCCACAGAGGTTTAAGCACATAGTGGTAGATAAGGGAAAAAACAACTCCTAAACTTGCTGAAGATACACTCACTGCCAGAAAACTGGTTGTCAGCCACATTTTCCGCTCCCGTTCACTTTTGGCTTCACTGGCAAATTTGACCAAACTTTGGTTTACTCCCAAATCCAAAACGGCAGCAAGGAACGTGGCATAGGTAACAACGGTTGAAAAGACGCCAAACTGAGCCGGCCCCAATGCCCTAGCAATTATAAAGACAAAGACAAACCCTAAAGCAGAAGAAACTCCATTGCTGATTAAAACAGTCAAGGCATCAAGTGCAGTATTGGTAAACAGTAGTGACCTAAACTTTGTAAGTGTATTCANNTTATTGTAGCTTAAGGAGCATAAACATCCCAGCCCTTTTTAGAGGAAGTTTTTGCTGAAAGTAAGCTGATAAACTTGCATCAGGAGCATTTTTCGGGTCTAAGATAAGGTATGTGTATTCTTTTTGAATCGGTTCGTATTGATGTTTCCAGACAGATAGTGAGTACGTAGCAAAGGCAATCTCTCTTTGAGCATAAAAATTGGTAATTGCTTGTATACCACTATCAGTTGGTTGATCGTGGATAAGGACTTTTTTTCCCGGTTGTGTTTCACTGTTGATAATTTTGCCTAGGACTAGCCCGTCTTTAAATTGGCTACTTTGTTGAAAGGTTTGATAAGCAGGCAAGTTGTGATACCCAATTCCAACAACTAAGCTAGCTGTTAGTATAAGAGCATGTAGTTTAGTGAATTGAAGTGCTTGAATAAATAATCGTAAAACAGTAGCAGCAGAGATAACAATAAAGGGTAGCCAGAAAATACTAGTTGCTTGTCTCATCCACACCAATTCTGGAAATAGTACACTAAAACTGAGAGGTAACAGCAGTAACGTAAGCATATCCTGTTCACTACGGGTTATATAATCACGTTTCCACCACTGTCTAAATGTCAACAAAGCCCATACACCGGCAGTCAGAAGAAGTATTTGGGAATACGTGGCTTCTATATACGAAAACTGATTGGCAATCGCTGTAAACCAGGTAAATGTGTCACCATTACCATTATTTGCTGATGTTCCTTGAAGTAGAACCTGCCAATATCCATCAAACAAGGTGTGCCCTGTTAAAAATAAATAGGTACTAAGATAGGTAAAAAAAGCAGTGATTAACGTAAGGGGTAATATTAGAAGCATTCCAATCCGTTGACGATAAAAGAGAAAAGCATGAACGAGTAACGCAAGTACATAACAGTACCCTGCCCAACTAACAAAGCCGCTTACAAGAGTTAACACACCTAAACACAGAAACTGCTTGTTACTTTGAGTCTTTAACCAGTTAACATAACAAACCCCAAGCCACACACTAAGACATAAAACCAGTGTCTCCACTCCTGGTTGCTTACAAAAATACAAAAAACCTGGCGTTACTAAAACAAGTGCACCAGCTAATAATCCTGTTACTTTATCAATTACTATCCGACCGAAGTGATAAATTCCAATCAGTGTAAGAAGTGAAAACACCAACGGAATGATTCGGGCTGCTGTTTCTGTCACCCCTAGAAGAGAAAATGACACTGCGGTAATAAGAGATGTAAGAGAAAATGAATGAGGATTAAACAGAACTTTCCAACCGTTGTTTTGGTCATTCAAGAAAACTACCTCTGAAAGTCCAAATCCTTGTTTAAAGAGTGTTTGAGCTTGAAAAACCCAAGTAATGCTCTGATCATCACCAATACCAATAAATGGTTTTGCAAGTCCAGGAGTAATTATGAGTATCGCAACTAGTAATAAAAAACTATTATGAAGCCAAGAGTTGGTTAAAAGCATCTTCATACTTGGCAGCAATTATATCCCAATCATATTTTTTTGCTTGCTCCAGCGGGATAGTCCCCCATTTCTTTTCAAGCGCCTGAGTCAACTTTTGTGCATACTCATCACTATCAGTTGGGTCGTTTATATAAACTCCAGCCTGACCAACAATATCACGGCGTTGTTCATCATCGGGGGCAACTATTGGTAAACCACTCGCCATGGCTTCAACATAGGCAATTCCAAACGCCTCAAACGGTTCAGAAGCCAACGTAAAAACATCTGCACCAGCATATAAGCTTGGCATTTCACTGTGAGTAACCTTAATTTGTTTATATCGGTCACCGAGGAGTTTAAAACCTAACCTTTGAGTTGCTAAACTACCACCAACAACAACTAACGTTCCTTGTTTCAGTTTTGCCACAGCGNNCTTCTACCCGTTTAAAGCGTTCATGTCCGGCAACACAAAGGATCACTGGATGTGTTACGTTTTTTAGCGTATGTAAAACTTCCTTTGGTTTTGAGAATACGGCCACATCTACTCCATTAGGGATGATATTAATTTTGGGCCAAAAAGGTTTTGTCTTTGTCCAATGATAGTTACGCTCAGTTAAGGCAATATAAAGATCTGGTTTACAAAACAGATTCCAGCGTTCATCCCACCCTAAACCAGCCTGCCCTGAAATAACCAATTTACAATCATTCCGTAAACAGTACAACCGACATAAAACTGTTTCCCAACCTCCATTTGTCGGAACAACAATATCTGGTTTAAATGCTTTTAGATAAGATAAGGTGTTAAAGGTGAACGTAAGTATCTTTCTATAGTAATAGTCTACCCCAATCTTTCGCTGCCATGCCGGAACTGTAACCTCCCAGTTATCAATTTCAGCTGGAATAACAACTTGGGTGTATGCATGTTTTTGATTATCTTTTCCGCCTTGGATCACAGTAACCGTATGATTTTTTGCCAACCGTTCAGCTAAAGCATCAACAAAAGTCTCCACTCCTCTTGCAACTAACCCTGAATAAAATGAAAGAAAGACAACTTTCATAACCGTTTCCGGGCAGCCACTACTATGTGTGGCCCCCAATTGACAAATGGATACATACCCGTTTTCCCAAACATACGGAAAACTTTATTTATTACTGACTCACCAGCTTCCAATACCTCCCACGCTGAAGAAGTATAAACCGGAATCATCTTTTGAGTTTTTATAAATGGCATGATACTACCAAGATACGGTTCAACCGTTGTATCCCAGTCAATATCATAGTCCCCGTCTTTTGCCAGGGGTTCAACCCGCTGCCAGCTCAATAAAGGATGAGAAACAAATATTCTTACAAAATCATCAACTAATCCTGATATGAGCTTTGTCAGTCGGTTGCCTTTAAAACATGGTGAACACCGCGATGGAGCACCAAAGTTAGGCGCCACAATAATTAAATAACCATCCGGTTTTACAACTCTCACCATCTCTTTGATAACTTTCTCAGGGTTTACGGTATGTTCAAGCATAAAGGCAGAGTAAACAAGATCAAATGAGTTGTGAGCAAATGGTAAATCTTCAGCTGAAGCAGTAATAAATAATCGACCGGGATATTGTTTTTGTGCTTTTTTTACTGCAGTTTGAGAAATATCAATACCTACGCACTGGCATTTTCTTTCAGTTAGTAGGTCCAGTTTCGTCCCATCACCACAACCAACTTCTAGTACTGATTGTGCCGTTTTTGCATAGCGTTTAATCAGTTTAAGTCCCGGATGGGATAGATCCCGGCTTGCTTCTTTAGCTATTTGATAGTATTCCTGTGTCTCCCAAACGTCTTGTTTACTCATAATTGCTTTACTTTGGTTTTAACTGTTCGAAAACAATCTGCCAAATACGCTACAGTCTCGTATACCTGGCTTCTTCTCTGTCTTACGTGTTCGACCGCTTGAGGAGTCTTTTCATACAATACTTCTGGTAAGTCTTCTTGAAAAATTTTTATACCTTTAGTGTAAATTGGTTTTCTTCTCCCAAACGTTATAGATTTTTCCATTGATGATCGCCTTAAATGGGTAGTATGCAAATACCAAGCATCAGAATACATCAAGTTCTCGTTACAGGTGTTAACAAGATGACCGTTTAAATAATATCCCTCGTTAGGATAGCTGCCTTTAACTGTGTAAGGCAAAGTTTTCATGAGCCTAATATTTAAATGCCCAGTTTTGCCAAGAAACCTGTATTTTCCAAAAAATTCAGGCAAATAGTGCCAGACGTCTCCAACACAGTTTTTGGTTTGATTAACGACTGCTATTGTCTGTTTAGGAGCCTGTTTAATCAATTGAAGTATTTTAAACAACTGATCATCTCTCCAGACTTCATCACCGTCAAGAAGAAGAAACCATGGTGTTTTTGTTAATTCTAACTGTTTTTGCCGCAAAGAAGAGATGTCTTCAGGTTTGGTAATGGTTATCTGCTCATAAGTAATCTCCAATTGAGGATTATCCGTAATGAAATGCTGGACTATAGCAACTGTTCTGTCGTCTGAACCAGTATCAAAAATTATAAAGTTTTTTATCAGTCCTTTAACACTATTAAGCGCATACCATACAAATCTATCTTCATTTTTTACAATCATTTGGACAGTTACTGGAAATGATTTATTTTCTCTATTCATGAAAGTGTGTTTTGAACAACTGAGGCATCCTCTGCAGGCTCAATAACAATAGTTGAAGTACATTTTTTGTTTTGGGAGTATTTTCCAAGAAGACTACTCCACCGGATAGTAATCAGATCACTTAATGAACGGACAATATCTTTCACTAAAGACACTTTTGTCCGTTCATCGTTATGCCACTGAACCGGCACTTCAACGATTTGATGTTTAGCTCGATGAGCTACATAGAGGATCTCAGCATCAAAACCCCATCGGCGAACCTGTTGCTTGGTAAACAGTTTTTTAGCAACGGGCGTTTTGAAGAGTTTAAACCCGCAGGTAAAATCAGAGATATCAAGGCCTAACCAGAAATTCGTAACATTTGTAAATTGTTTTCCCAACCATTCTCTTAGCTTTGCCTGCCGTTTACTTATCCGAGCCCCTTTTACTTTTCTGGTACCAATAACCACATCAGCTCCATTTTTAATGAATGGATAAAGCAGTTCTAACTCTGAGATCGGCGTAGAAAAGTCAATATCGGTAAACAACACCAGCGGCATCCGGGCTTTTTGGATACCTTTTCTGATAGCATAGCCTTTCCCTTGGTTTCGCTGATAAGAGACCAGCCTCATCTGTTTACGACCAGCAGTCATTTTCTCAACAGTTTGAGCTGTTTTGTCAGTTGAACCATCATTAACAAAGATAAACTCCCATTTTGGATATTGTTTGGCATACGTTTTACATACCTCAAACCCTTCTTTAAAACGCTCTTGTTCGTTGTATAGAGGAATGACAATAGAAAGAGTTTTAGGAACTGTTAAATTCATGATTTTTTTGTTGCCACAGCAACAACCGATAAACCAAATGGTAACGTAGCAAACCGCATTATTACCCGTTCACACCATAAATACGCATTTAACAATGGCACTGAAATAAATGATAGTGGTGTTGTCTGGAAATCAGATGTTGCTTGCTGTGATGACTTTGTAGAAGACCGTTTTATCCATCTAACTAGTATTGAGGGTAAGAGTGGTAAGCAAAAATAGTAGCTTACGTACAAAGGCTTGAGTCCTGCCTTTTTTAGTTTTTTATCAAGTTCTCCTTTAGAATACCGGCGTTTATGCCCAAGCATTGTATCCCAGTAGCTAAACAGCTGTTGGTAAGCCGGAACAGTAATAACAACCACTCCCTTATCAGAAAGGACCCGTTGCATTTGTTCTAAAACCTCAACATCATCATCAACATGTTCTAACAAATCCAATGCCATAACAGCAGAAAACTCATGTTCTTTAAACGGCAGCTGTTTTTGCTGAAGATCGATAAGCTTAACATCTAATCCCCGTTTTTTACTCCACTCAACCGCTTCTTTTTCCCCATCAACACCCACAACCTGCCAACCGTTTGCTTGCAATTCAGCTAAAATTTTTCCAGTTCCTGCACCAACATCAAGAACTCTGCCAAACGCTGAAAAACGCTGGAGTAAGCCTCTGACTACAGCTCGTTTGTGCTGGTGCCACCAGTGAGTATCTTCAACAGTATATAATTCCTGGTATAAATCCTGACGCATTTTGCCTTGCATAGTACTATGATATCTTCTATGATTAAAATGAAAGTNNTTGGTTTTAGCCAATCCTCATGAATAAACCTACAACTACCTGGCCATTTCTTTTGCTCCTGTTGATTGCTTATGGGATAAGATTATTCCTTAGTCAATCTGCTTTTACCCAAACATTCAATGTCCAACAACTAGCAGAACTTTATCAACACTCCCAATTTGCCCAAAACCCTAAAGATCGCTGGTATATGATACAGGATTGGGACTTATATGCCTATGCTGGATATGAGTACCTTACTTCAGGCGCAATTAACACCATAAACATTGAGCATCCTCCTTTAGGTAAGTACCTCTTTGGAGTTTCAGCGCTTTTAACCTCTAACCCTGTTCTGATCCAAATTCTTTTTGGCCTTTTATGCCTTTGGTTAACGTTTTGGCTGTCTCGATTCTTATTAAAGTCACTGTATCTTGCCCTACTCCCCCCACTCTTGCTTTTGAGTGAACCTCTGTTTATTGAGCAGGTTGCTCACACCCTGCTTGATCTACCCCAAACCGTTGCCCTGTTAGCCTTTATCCTGGTAGCCATTACCCAAGACATGACAAAGCGTAAAACCCATATTTCTCTTGGAGTTTTACTTGGTGCTGTCATGACAATTAAGTTTCCCGCTGCTGCCATCATCCTTGGCATTGCTTTTGGAGTCTATCGGTTTTTGATTGATACGTTTGCATCACTTAAAACCATGTTTTTCATTGGCTGTGTTGCTGTTTTGTGTTATCTGCTTATGTATGCTCCACTACTTTATCAACACGGTCTATCTGGTTTTGTAACTCAACACATTGCTGCTGTCAAAATGCATGCTTCCCATGTTCCAGAATACCCTCCATTAGCCCCACTTAAGGTCATGGTCTTAAACCAATGGCCAGTGTGGTGGGATACACAAAATCCAGTACACACGGTACCTGAATGGCAGTACTTCTGGCCGTTACTTGCACTTGGAGTGTTTCTTAGCCCTTTAATAGTTGTTAGAAAGAGACCTATCTACCAGCAATCACTGTTATTATTCTTATTTACCTGGTTTTACTTTGGTTTTATCAACTCCCGATTGTTTTTCCCTCACTATCTATTTCCTTTGTTGCCATTACTTTTCCTTGTCATTATCTGGGAAATCCGTGAGGTTGCTGGATTTGTTAAGGGCTACTTTGGCTCGGGAAACAAGTAAATCTTGACCACACTTCTCTGTTGGCTAACAGGAAAATGGTTATATACTACCGTTGATTTCCACACGAGGTTGTAGTCTTCTAACGCATGCAGTTTTTCTAAAACAAGAGGGCTGTAGTTGTTCTGATAGTCACAGAGCTGGAAAAAACTGGTTTCATCAACAACAACAATCCCTCCAGTATTAAAGACCTCCATGGATACAGGTTGCACGGGTTTATTGATATAATCGGAAAAAGAACCTGAGTCAAAAGAAGTATAAATGGGTGTAAACAAGTGATTATTGCTAAGTTCAGTCACTTTCTCTTTTACTTCTCGTAAAGAAGTATGAAGCGTTGCTTGCCAAGCCTGATATGTCCAAGGTAAGAGTGTTAAGAGGAATAGCCATGATAGCTTTTTAAAAGGTAGCGAAGTTATCCAATAACCACAACCAAGTGCAACGAATGGTGTTATATAAACTAAACTACTGTAAGAAAAGTTTGAAGTAAGCAGTACCGTAAGTGATACTCCAGTGGCAAGGAAGAACCGAAAACATAGTGATTTTGAGAACAAAAGATGTTTTACCTGATCAAAAAACGATAGCTGATTTTGTGTAACTTTCCTTATTTGACTGTATGTCAAAATTAGCAGACAAATAAGAACTGGCCAGGAAAAAACCCAAGGAATGTTTTGCAGTGATGCTGATGGCTGATATGCAGTACTGTTGTAACTCCGATCTAAAAGAAGTAACAGTACAAATCCACTAATTAAACTTAGTAGTCCAATAATTTCAGTGCTTGTATACTGACATTTTTTTTCTTTAGTAACAAACAAAATAACGGCACTTACAATAAAAATGACGGCTTTATAATCTATTAAGGCAGCTAGTAGTAGTAGGCCTAAAACAAAGATAAGATTTAGTTTTGTTTTAAAAGGTTGGTTAACAAGTAAAACCAGCCCAAGTAAACTTAATCCAAGGACTAGCATCTCACCTGATCCAAGCCGTGAATAATAAAAAGTAAGAGGAACTAACCAAAAAATGCTGGTGCTTACGAGGGCAACAGAACTTTTCCACCACTTTCTGCCAAGAATATAAAGACTTAATCCAGCTATAAAACCACCGATCACTGATAGAATCCTTAAACTGGAAAATGTACCCACACCATTCATTAGTTTCTCAACAATAGAAGCTAAAGTTGAAAACACCGAAACTTGCCATACACCTTTTACTCCATTTAAAAAATCGTGCATTTCTTTCAAGTAGTAACGTTCTGAAGCAGTTAAGAAGTGTGAGTCAGTATCAAAAAATAGACACCGGCTCAAAAAGTAAACCAATGAAAGTAATAAAAAGGGGAAATGTTTTTGTACCGACAACAATAAGACTTGCCTTTTCATTTCTGTCTACTCCTATGCTAGTGATCAAGTCCTAACCACAGTGTGACATACTTTAAATTGTTATGCAAAATTACTCTCTTTATTAACCAAATAATTCTTAACAGTTGAAATACTGCAAAGAACCAAACTTATCAAAGAAACACCTAACCAAATATACCACCAACTACCTTTGAAAATCATTGGTTTGTACTGACTTGCTTGAATGGTAAATGAGTGCCAGGAAGAAACATCATAGTAGGCAGAGATTAGTGTCCACAGCCCAACAGTGTGTAATACCAGCCACCACACAACAAGCAGTAACCAGACAACCCAACTCTTACCTTTTACTATTGTTTCAGCACTATACTTAATACCAATCATAAGTAGTCCCATGTGAGCGATGATTGCCGGGAAAAAGTACCTGCCTTGAATCCCAAACGAATGACCATAGGCAACAAAATGTTGAAAGTCCCATAGTGTTACCAATGTTGCATATAGTACAGAAATAAACGCAAACCAGATACATGCCTTGGCTTGTTTAGATAGTAAGGAATCTTTTTTAGGTCGTTTTAAAAAGTGGGTAAGGAGTTGATAGCCAATACCTAAACCAGCAAAGATAATGAGAAGTTTCTGCAGAAAAATCACCCTACTTGGCAGGACTACATGAAGCCACTTAAAGCCCCCCCAGTACCAAGGAAACAACTCATAGTAGGCTTTTTTCAGTGACATGGTAGTAAATGCTGGAAGATTATGAATTGAAAGATCAGAAATAAAACGGTGTGCATTTTCAAACTGGACAAATGAAAAAAGCCGTAAGACATTTCCATAGTAGGCAGCATAGCCGACAGCTATAAGACTAAGAAGTGAGAACAAGCCAGCGTTTCGAATATTCTTTCTTATCATCGTCCATTGTCTAAAAACCAGAAGAACTACCATCGGTACTACCATAAAGACACCCATAAGCATTTGTTGCTTAGTTAAAAAACCAAACAAGAGACTAAGGACAATTAAGGTCCATGCTGATGACTGCCTGTTTATGATGTAAGCAGTAGTACCATAAATAAGGAGACTAAACCATAAAGTGAATAGTCCGTCACTATTTACCGCTGCCCCCATAAATGAAAACATCGGCTGGAATGCTAAAAGTACTGCTAGTCCAATTGACCATGGCGATCGTCTACCAAAAACAAGCTCTCCTGTTTTATAACTAACAAAAACTGTCAGCAGAAAAATAATAACCGAAACTAAACGCATCAGAAAGACTCTACTAATTAAGTCTGAGGAGGTAAAAGGTGTATACACTACACTTGAAAGCCAGTAGTACAAAAATGGGTAGTTGGTAACGAGCACAAAATTAGAACTCTTTTTATAGTCTTTTGGAAACTCTTTGAGTTGTTTTTCATTTTCTCCGTCAAGCGTCGTTGTGAAATGAATTTTTTTTTCCTTATCAACAACGTACTGGTTAACTCCATCTTTGTCATGGTTTATTCCCAATAATACATCAGACACAGCAATTTCTTGGCTGGTAACATAAGGGGGGTCAATACC